>NZ_JAUBQE010000106.1:0-9061 GCF_036701115.1 Microcoleus sp. Pol1C5
TCAAAAACTTGGATATTTGGGTCTGATAGCACAAAGCCGTTAGAGGTTGATTCACCCATCTTGCCGCCGATAGCAGCTACCCACATGGGATAGTTGGCAGCAGCATCCTCAAGCTTCTTCCATATTTTTGGCTTAACAGTAACGGACACTACCCGACCGTCGCAGTCAAGCTCAAAGGTTTTCCAGTTGTCTTTGTTAGTCTCTACATTATTCGGAAGTTCGTTAATTTTGATGATGAGTTCAAGCTTGCCAATTGTCATAAGTAGTTTCGGTGGTTTAATGCGTTGCTTGGATGGTACGAGAGCCAGCTTTGTTATATTTTCCAGCCTAGGGGTGGAAATCGCTACAGCTTTAGCGGCCTTATGGTATTTCTCCATTTAGGACTCGAAACCAGCACGGCTCGGTCAGGATAGATTCTTACCCTGACTTAACACCCGGAACCGCTAAACCTTGGGTTCCCTCATCAGGAACGCATCTTTGGAACCCTTCGGAACTTGGACAGTTACTTCGGTCAAGTTGTGAGACTTTTTATCAAGCCTAATCAAGTAGTCAGTTTCACGACTGCCATACCCGACATAAAGCACCTCACCGTGCTGGCCCTCATGAATGTTACGAGGTTCGACGATTAGCACCCGATCGCCTTTCTTGAACTCTTTGTGGTTCGCTCCAACGTTTGCAGGAGTTGAGAGGGGAGACTGCGGTAGTTTAGCGGGGGTTAGTGCGGTAGTTGTATCCCTTACTGGCAAAGCATCAGCGGTAATTGGCGGTAGTTGAGGGGGGTTATCTATTTCTATAGAAGAGTAGCGATCTGTTTCGTCTTCGTCTGGTAAAAAATCATTTGCCCTTGAAATATTACCCTCTAACTCCCGCAACTCCCGCTGATCCTTACAGGATAAGGATTCAACTACCGCATCAACTACCGCGCAACTACCGCTAACTGGTGCATCAACTACCGCAACACCAGATAAAACCTGCGAATGAGTTGGTTGTTGGTCAGCATCGCCTCGCAAGCGCAAGCCTTCAAAAGTTGACATCCGACCTTTTACCCATCTAGCGGCCAAACCCTCGTCAGCCAGAAGGGTATCGAGGTATTTTGGGAATTTGACTATACTGAGCGCCTTAAAGCCGCCATATTCGCAAAATTCCTTGTATGCGTCGTAGAGTTTTCCGGTAAAGGTCGAAGTTGTTGGCTCAAGCACTAAATTCATGTCAAGGAAGGCAGCAACGGAATTAGATTCGACCTTCATTTCCCATTCCTTAGCTTTGAAGTCGGCAATTCTTTCGGTTCCGATACCTCGGATTGATTGAGTTACGGCAGTGTCTGGTAAAGAGAGTGCTATTGCGATGAGCGCGGGTATTTCAGACTCGAACTCAGTTTCTATGGAGTTATCGTGCCTTTCGAGAGGAATCGGTTTCGGGAAGTCAACTAGGCAGAGGCGGCGTTCCAGTCCCGTCGTGTCCCCTACAAAGATGGGTTTGTTGGAGCAAATAAGAAATAGCCCGTGGAAGAATGCGTCAGCAGCGGGGGTATGAAGCTCGCGGTAACTGACAGCATCACCACCTGTAAAACTGAGAATGCTATCAATCCCCGCTGGTTTGCGCTCATCAGCGAACACTACCAACTGTTTGTCAACAACAGATGCCCTTGTTGAGCCATCACTGAGACGGTCTAACTGGCAACCTTTGAAATTTTCTCGACCCACTACTTTTTCCAAGAGCCGGGCAAGCGTACCTTTGCCGGCACCAGGCGCACCGACCAAGTGGACAAACATTTGCAATGAGTGAAAGCGGAACTTAATTAGCGCGTTGACTATGGCTACTAGCTTGTAGACTTTCCGGTAATCCTCTTGCATTGCCATCTGCATGAAATTGTTGATCTTTGGGCAGTTCACTCTTAAGGCTTCTAGAGGGTCGCTTATATTGCCTTGCAGAGGCGTGTAATCGTAGGGTAGGTTCGATGTGAAACCCATCCCCGGTGAGTGCGGCAGGGTTTTAAATTCCACCCCGTCAAAAACGCAGTTGTTGAAGCTGATGTATCGGGTTTTGTCCCATGTCTGCCAGCGAACCTGGCGCAGATCGCATTCAAGTAGTTTTCGAGTGTTTTCGATGTACTCAATCCCTGCGTAGTCTATGTTTTTCGCGTCTAGCGTAGTCTTTACCAAGCTGGTAAATGCTCCAATCCCCGTCTTTTGCCAGCACTTGCCGTTCCATATCCGCCACGTCTTTTGCTCGTCATCAAATTTCCAGCTTGAGGCGTACTGTTCGGCTATTTCAGCAGCGATTTTACGCGCACTAGGGGGTTTGGAGCTAGCCTTCTTATTGCTCTTGTTTTTACGAGACTCTCCCATTTGAGCTTCTAGATTTTTGAGCCATTGAGAGTAAGGGATTGCATCAGCCATAATCTTTTTCACCATCTCCGGGCCGTGGTTTACCTTCACGTCGTCTATTTTTACACCCAGTTCAGGATTCCACATTGCAACCGTTACGATACAGCCTCGCTGTACAAGAACTGTAGCCAACTTTTTCAAAGCGAGCTGCACTTCTTTTTTTTGCAGGATATCCATATCAAAGACTAACGGTATCGGCCGCCCTTGCACTGCTACGGCTGCTAAGTTGCGAACGAGCTTACCCTTTCTCAGTCCCATTTCTACGCCACAAATTGCGAGGGAGGCATATCCGCAGGTCATAAGCGCCCCTGCTTTTTTTGTGCCTTCTGTTGTGGGGACTGGAATAGACGGGTCATCTAAAACCCGCTGCCAAAAATCTTTCTCTGTGTGCTGAAGTGCGATCGCATCATATTCTCCTTTTGCAGTGATATATTTTGCGCCGTCCTCATCCTCTGCTGACAACACAACAGGTTGATCGGGCTTGAACTGTCCGAAGCTTTGAAGCTTCATTGTGCTTAAGTCAAGCCCGGACACCCACCAACCGAGGGGATTCTTGTCAAGATACTTTTTCCATCCGAGCCGACTGCCGATAATTGTGCGTTCTGGGAGGGATTGAACGTTTAATCCGGTGAGCGCCTCACTGACGCCCGAGCCTTTAACCCATTCTGCCTGGTGCAGGGGAGAAGTCTTCAGTGATACTTGAGGTAATTGTCCAACCATTACACCGCACCTCCAATCGCAGCTTCAAAACCAACAGCAGAAAATTCCCGGTTAGTTGTCGTATTTGGCGGAGAATATGGTGAAATTGAGTTACAGCCCTTGTTTGAAGACTTTTTGAAGCTATGAAAGCTATGGGTAGTGTCAGAATTCGGGGAACCTGCGATCGAACCGTTACCGACAGCATTAATCGGCAAAGCAACGCTAAAATGGCGCTTTATTTTTATTACAAGGTGTGGCATGATAAGGGTAGCCGGCACTCTTTTTAGGAGGCCGACTAATTAGTAAGGGTAGGTAGTTGGCACTCTCCAGAGGAGGCCAATTATTGTTTTCCGCTGCAAGCTGTCGTGTAATCTTGGCGGACTCACGACAAAGGTTAAATTGATTCTATAACAAAAAGAAGCGCTGGGAGTTTATACTGCTAGCGCTTCTTGGTGTTGAAATTGCTTTTGGGCGTCTGATTCCAGGTGTCGGTGGAGATAACCGAGGTAAATCCATAAAGCCTCTTCAACAAACACCGCTCAAGATACTCAAGAGATGCAGAATATTCGTTCAGTGTTTGAATTAACTCTGGCGATAGGGCGATCCGATAAGCGAACCCAGAAAAACCCCGATATTAACCGGGGTATAGATTCCTAATGTCCGTGGATGTGTCGTCTCAGGACTCTTCAATTATCTCAACCAGCACCTTAACATCACCTAAAGTAGCTTTCGATTTTGGGTGCAAGGCTTTCAATTTATTGAGCAAGTCCCCTGGCTCCGGTAGGTCGATTGCTAGTGCTGGATTTTGTTGAAGTTCGGAGACTTGCGCTTCAAGCTTCTCCCGTTCTTCACGTTCTTCTCTAAGGCGGGATTGCAATAGTGCCACCGCCTTGCGTTGATTATCGATCGTTGCAGAACTAGATTCTAAAAGTTGGTTGTAGTCCTGGTGATTCTCTGTCGGCATCGAGTTTAATTGCTGCCTGAGAGGCTCGTCATCGGTACGATCGGACTGAACTGCTAACTCCCCCAGCAGTTCAGTCCTCAATTCTGCTTTCGCTCGCTCGATTGCCTCTGTCTGCGATACCTTAATGGCAGCTAGCTCTGCCAAAATTGGTTCAGTTTTTCGGGTAAGCATTTCTGTAATACGCTCGTCTAACCGGCTGTCAGACAAGTGTAGTCTTACGTTAGAGGCTTGTTGTCCTACGTTAGCGGGTGTGGGTAAGACAACAGAGCCATCGGACAGCGCTTCGATATTTAGTCGCAAAACTTCCATCAAAATTTTAGAGCGATCGTACCCGTGTGGAGTTTTTGCGGGATAGCGTTCTAGGCCTAGGCTGTCGATTGCTTCCAGTAAATCCGCGTCACAGCGGAAAGTAACGGACTTTTTTTCTGTCATACATTTTACCAATGTCTTATAGTGTCTTACTCAAGATTAAGACACTACTTGATGTTTGGTAACACGTATAAGCACAAGATAGTCTTACGAGTATTTTATACGTCTTACAAACCTGACAAACTCGTCTTACTACCCTTTACCCTCGGTCTTACCTATTCTTATGATGTAATACAAACAAGTAAGACAAGTCCAGACGCCACACACCACAAGAAAAAATCATGATCAACCTACTTGTCGCCAAGTTCAACCAAATCGCTTCAGAAATCGACAACACTAACCCTCAAATTGCCACCCTACAAGCCAAGCTCAGCGAACTACAAGAACATCAGTAGTAACTGCTGTCAGTCGAACCAGCTTGCCAGAGCGCACTCTCCTAAGTTGACACGGCGTCGATGATGATGCGCCCCGTCGATCCGTCGCACGTTGAAATTTTCCAAGATGCGTTGGTAGTTAAATTTGGCTGCTAAGCGATCGGCATCTTGGAATCGGTCACGCCGGAACCCGCCGAACCACATCGCACCGAAACCACCTGCACCATATACTCCCTGGGCACATAAAACCGATGCAGTGATTGACGTTGAAGCTACACACGCACCGAAACCCCCTATACCGATCGAGTCAGAATCCTCACCACCAAAGGATATTGAGCAAGCCCTTAAAGAAATGCCCTTCCCCCTCTTGCGGACGCTTGCCAAGTTGAAAGGTACGGATGCGCGCGGAACCAAAGCAAACTTAGCAGCGAGGTTAAAGGCGATCGTCACACAGTCTAATGTGCGGGCCGCCACCACATAACCCAAAAATTACTCCCCTAGCTAAAGTCTAAAACCAATAACCTCATGCTGTCTTACATTATCTTACATTAGTTAGACAAAGTTTCAGACAATTAGTCTTACTACTTTGACGTGAGTCTTACAACCTGCCAATCTGTAAGATATAACGTAAGACACAACAAACCACCGCCCGAAGTTTGGACACAGGGGGCGGTGGAATTAGCCCAAAAGGTAGGACTGACACGATTCTAGTACAAACGACTGCCAGCACGAGCCCCAGCCCAACTTCTCCCGTAGCACTGACTTGTGCCGTCTGCCCATTTGCCCGCCACATTGAAGATAACCGCTACGTGTGCCAAGTGTCGGAGACTGCCGCCGATGTAGTTCGCGGACACTGGACAGACAAAGTATCGTGCCACGAGGCGATCGTCCAAGCGAAAACCGAAAAAGTTGTTGCCCCTCCCGTCACCGAAATCGAAAGACTGATCGCCCACATCCACGCAACCGAAGAAACTTCGATCGCACCTGCAAAACTCTCAACCACTAAAACTGCAACAACCGCATCAATCGCGACCGCCGCCATCGGAACTGACGACGAGCTGCCCAACAGAGGAGACAATGGCAGCAACCGTGTGGAGCCGATCGCAGCACCCAAAAAACTAACGCTGACATTGGTTGCTGTCAAGCGCATAGTATCTAATGTGGTGGCCTGTAACGAAGATCGCAACGAACTAGAAATTGCTGGCGAGTTTAGTTTGGCGATTGGCGGCTTCATCATTCCCCCGGTAGTAATTCGCGACAGTAACGGATACAAGATTATCAGCGGGCATTTTCAGTACCACGCGGCGGTTGTGGCACGACAGTTAAATCCCAAAGCCGGCGAAACGATTCTGGCGATTGTCCTTGAATCCGAAAATCAAACGACAGCCGAGCGCACTACTTAAGATGCTGAAGTTCGTAGCTTAGACGCCGTGACCACACCCCAGCCCTGAGATGGGGCATTTTAGAATGTTTGAATATGACATAACAACGCTAATGTAGTATTGAAGAATGCCCAAAATGACTCTCGCAGCTTCCAATCCACCGGCTCCACAAGTCATCGCTCCCGGCACTTCTAATGCCCAAATAATTGATTTGTGGGTTCACGGCAAGTCGAAAAATACGGCGGATCTCTACCGTCGCGTTGCAACAGAGTTACTGGCCACTATTGATAAACCCCTTCAGTGGCTGACTCTCCAAGATTTTCAGAGCTTCTCTGATACGTTGGAAGGAAAGGAGTTGTCTCCTTCCTCCCGTCGCACCTATATATCTGTTGTGAAAAGTCTACTATCTTTCGCTCATCGCACTGGTCTGATTCCAGTTAATGCAGCGACTGCCTTGACTACGCCAAAACCGAAGGATACACTCTCGCAGAAAATCCTCTCTGAGATCGAAGTGATGATGATGATTGCTTTGGAGCCGTGCGATCGGAACAAGCTTGTCCTCAAAACCTTTTACTACGCTGGACTCCGGGCTTCGGAATTGTGCGACTTGAATTGGGAGGATTTGACCCCCAACGGTGAAAACGGGCAACTCTTGATTTATGGCAAGGGCGACAAAAGTCGCGTGGTGCTACTTCCCGCGTCTCTGTATCGGGCAATTTTGAACAGCAGAGGGGATGCCGGAAATTCTGAACCCATCTTCAGGAGTCGCAAAGCTACCAACGGCGGCCGCTTGCACAGGGGTTCGGTGACGCACTTGGTCAAGGAAGCTGCTAAACGCGCGGGAATTTCTGAGAAGGCTAGCGCTCACTGGTTGCGGCATTGTCACGCTTCCCACGCTCTCAACCGGGGAGCACCCATTCACTTGGTATCCCAAAGTTTGGGCCATGCGTCGGTTGCCACGACTTCTAAATATTTACACGCCAAACCAAACGATTCCAGCGGTCTGTATCTGATAACTTAGCGGGCGATCTGATGCGATCTAAGTTGAAGGCGTTGAGGAAAAGACAGCCCAAAACTGCTCGATCTAAACTATCCATATTTATCGTATATACTTCTCTAATAATTTCATCTAAAACTCTATGTTTATTCCATTGATTATCGCTTTGTCACAGCCTGTTAATCTAGCACAAGCTCAACCTTGCAAACTCTCGGTAATGGGCGATAAAGAAACCAACAATTGTCCACTTTCAACGGGAGTATTCGCCTCAAAGGAATGGACAATTAAGCTTTCTTATTGGGAACCCGGAGTTTGTGTTCTAAAAGGGATCAATCAAGTTAACGGCAAAAAGATTGAGGCTACAGGAGATGAAGTAAGAGGAACTGTAGATCGACCACAATATCCATTCAGTGAAGAGATAGGAGAGACTTTATACCTTGTCACATTTCAAAGGGGTGACCGAAACACGATTAGACTCGAAATTTTTGCAGATACTGTTCCCGTTTACAACCAGTTGCTCTATAAAACATCTTCTAACGACCCATTTTTTGGACGATAGAAAGAGTATTTTAACCCTGCTTTATGGAAACAGAACCCCTATTTGTCGCAGCAGGCGATCGCCTTCGGCGACCGCTAACAGAGTCTCCGCTGGTCTTTTTAGTCAAAAAAAACCGAATCAAAACGAATCAAACGGAATCAAGTGTGCTTGGTTTCAATCCCTGATAGGGCTTTAGGTTTTTTGCGACGGTTTGCAGTAATGCAGTAAGTAATGAAGGAGTTTCAAGCCCTGATAAGGTTTTAAGTTTTTGTGGCATAAGGCCATAGAAATTATCTCAGCACATCTCCGGGATGAACCGGGGTATAGATTTTTAATTCCTTTTTGGGGTTTATATCAAATCCGCTAGCATCGGAATAGTAAATTCGAGTTCACTGTTGACGGTTGACGGTTGAGAGTTGACTGTTCACGGCGTCAACTCTCAACTGTCAACCGTCAACATCATTCCGGTGTAACCGGAAATGATATTACTCTTCAATCATCTCCAAAATTGCCTCAATGTCTGCGAGTGTTGCCGCTGATTTCTTACGCTTGGCTTTCAGCCTGTTTAACAAGTCAGCAGCCTCTGGTAGCTCAATTTCAGCGCGTCGAGTATGGTACAGCTCAATCCTCATGTCACTCACTAAATTTTGAAGTCGCTTACATTCACCCTTTAATCGCTTTATTTCATCAACTAAACCGCTTGTATCAGGCAATTGAGACTGTTTTTTGTCTACTTCGGAACCACTACGGCTATCGGCTGTGTCACGCGGTTCGATTTTTTTGTCAAGTTGTCGGGCATAATCTAGAGTAGCGTCAGCCAGGGCAATCGGAACTCGAATGGTGCGAGTTGGGCCGCTCTGCCAAGCAGCTTTGAAGCGGGAATCTTTGATTGAATCTTCGTGTCCTTTAGGGTTAGGCATAACAAATGAATCCCTTGTGTCAAGCGTTTGATTTAGTCTAGCAAGAATGCCCAGTAGTATCAAGCGCGTGACACACGAATCTTTGGTGTCCTCAGCCGGACGGGCAGGCGGCTATTTTTCCGATGGCCGATTTTTTTAATTGTGACTACGAAGAAGACTGTGGCGGCCAGTCGTAAAAATCCCGCTGGGGAGCTTTAGGCGGGGATAGGGTAATTTCCCACTCGCTCCAAAACCTTGTTCTAGTTGGGGATACTCTAATTTTCTGAACTCTCAAGTTTTAAGAGCTGGGTTATTGTTACCAATTACAGATAGACTCTGGCTGGAGAGGACAAGTCTTGGGTGCGCTCAAATTTTTGCTGAGGTAAAGAGCGGTCAGTTTAGTCAAGGATGCTAGCGGTTTAATGTCCTTGATTTGATTGTTGTTGAGGTTG
>NZ_JAUBQE010000107.1:0-9026 GCF_036701115.1 Microcoleus sp. Pol1C5
ACGATCTGTTCGATCGCCCTATCCCCTAAGCCTTGCTGTATAAACCTTTTAGCTAATTATTCAGCAAGCCCTAATTAGCTTGAAATTTTTAGCCAAATAAGTTTTTAATTTCTGAAAATCAAATAATAGAAAACCAGCTATTTTTCCGTAAATTCGGCTAATTTTATTGTAAGTTTTGCGTTAGTTTTGGGAACCTTTTACCTGTTTTGATGCTGGGCGCTGTAAACTAGCAAGCTTGGCTTTCGCACTGGCTATTAACGGTTTTGTTGAATCAAAAACTTACCGATTTGACAGCGTGGTCGCATATTTAATATCTACGTCAATTCCTACAACTGCTTCAGATGGCTGAACAGGTAAACGTTCCACGTCAAAAGAGAAGGATACTTTCCCAGCGACTTCCTTCTTTTGATATCGTGAAAGTTTGAGAAACAAAACTACATTTAAGTGCAGCGTAAAGTCGAAACTTTCCCAAGGTGGGAATCTTAATTGTGCTACCAGGACTTAGCAGAACTTTGGCGCTAGATGAGTCAACCGTAAAAGACTGACCATTCCGGCAACTAGCAAATTTTGGATGACCTGCTTTCCCGGAAAGATATCGACTAAACGCATCTTTCAAGTCAATCAAAGCATTTTGATAAACTCGACTAAACAACTGGTTCATCTAAACGAATTTAGGTTGTTTCTTGAGGTAGTTGGTGAGAACTTTTTTGACTTCGTTGAGTACCTTTGAGTCTGAAAGCTTCCCCTCGCTATACATTTGGGTTCGCAAGCTTAATCCAAAATTAAATACTACGCGCCGAAATCCTACGTGTTTTGCCATCAAGGTCGCTTCATTGTTATTCAATTTTAGCGTAGCGGTCGTTTGACGCCAAACATAGTTAAACTTACTTGGAGGGCTTTACTTGATCAACTATAGAAACATCCGAACAAGGGTCTACACCCTCTACAATATTCTTAACTTTTGCTTTATATTTTCGCAGTCCGTAGAGGCGGGAAGAAAAACAGTGGATTATTGAAAGCAAGTCTTGAGTCAATTCTTCATGCGGTGAAAGGCTTTCGGCGTTGGCGACGATAATCGTCCCGCCATTCCACTGTAGAATTTGCTCGACAAGTTCAAAACCAAATCGGCACAGCCTATCTTGATGAGCCACGTACAGCACTTTGACTTCGCCTAGTATCGCCCATTGTAGGATTTGCAGGAATTTGGGACGTTTGAAATTGAGTCCACCCCCAATCTCCTGAATGGAGTCTGTGATCGCAACTCCTTGCGCCAAGCAGAATTGTTCCATAGCTTGTGTCTGACGAAGTAAGTCTTGTTTTTGTCCAGGGGACGAGACGCGACAATATACGATCGCCCGATTGGGTGGCGTTTTACCGGTCTTTAGGTTTCGGACTATATTTAGGTGACTTTCTGAATAAACACGCTGGTTGCCAAGTGTCCTCTCAGGGATTAACTTGCCTTCCCTTTCCCAGCGCCGTAATGTAGAGCTTGAGACTCCCACTAATTTTGCGAATTCTGCCACTTTCCACATAGAACTTTCTGTTGGCGAATAACTATGGATAAGTTTAGCAAATTATTAGACACTTAAGTCTTGCTTAAATATCATAGTAGGCCCTAATCATAAGGACGATCGCATCGGGTGAGCGGCATCCCCTAGTAAGGTGATTTTCTCTATCCCCCCATTGGGATACTGGTTCCCGATCAAAGACGCCTGTTTCCACGATGGTGGTAGGATTCAGTTGCTCGAATAACCCTTTCAACAAAGGAAGTCCATTGGTCAAAAACTTGCAGAATCATCTAAAAGTAGTTGCCTTTGGAATATAATCAAGCTGAAGATCGAGAGGTTCTGAAAATTCCCTGAGCTTGTCAGAACCAAGCTTATATTTAAATAATTGTGGTTGAACCCTTACCATGTCCCTCGATTTCTCAAATCCTAACTTATTTCTTTTATCTGCTATTCCTTAATTGAGAGAAGGGTAAACGCCACAGAATTCGGCGCGAAATAAACACAGTAAATCCCCGACTGGACACTCTCAGTTACAAGTTTGTTAAATATTGCTATCCCAAGAACTTTAGCCCAAAAACCATTCCCGGCTGAAGCTTTTACGCTAGAGATTTCGGGTAATTCCCATGAAGCACTTATTAATTTGGTCACTAGATTTCTGACATAAATAGTAAAGAAATGTCCCGTAAAATTGTCATTACTGACAAATGGATATTTCCAATTTTTTTTCAATGGACTCTGTAAGCGCCTGGATCAATAATTAATGTTGCATCTTCAATTTAATTATCGTGCCTCACCAACAACTTTCAAATATTAACCGTGGGGATAACCGTTAATGATACCGCAACTGCGGTATAACATTCTATACTAGGTGTTAATAGCAGCAAACAACCACAAGATTAGCCGATCGCCCATCCTGTATATTGCCCCAAGTACAGCGCCACTGCTAACCCACAAATCTCCCTTGCAGAAAGTAGCACAAACGTGATACGGTATAAGCTTGTGTCCAAATAACACCAGTTCATGCCAAAACTCAAAACTCGCAAAGCAGCCGCAAAGCGCTTTAGAGCGACCGGCAGCGGTAAGATCGTGCGCCGTAAAGCTTACAAAAGCCACTTGCTACAGCACAAAAGTTCAGCTCGCAAAAGCCGTCTCTCTAAGCTGGTCGTCGTCGACGAGACCAACGATGCTAACGTGCGGTTAATGCTTCCATACTTGTAAAGTTTAACGGAAATTAAAGATGACACGGGTAAAACGCGGTAATGTCGCCAGAGCGCGCCGCAAAAAAATTCTCAAATTAGCCAAGGGTTTCCGAGGCGCACAGTCGAAACAGTTCCGCACAGCTAACCAACGGGTGATGCAGGCCCTGCGTAACGGTTATCGCGATCGCAAAAAACGCAAACGCGATTTCCGCCGCCTGTGGATTGCTCGGATCAATGCCGCATCGCGCCAGCACGGCACGAGCTACAGCAGACTGATCGGCAACATGAAAAAAGCCAACATCGAAATCAACCGCAAAATGTTGGCACAAATGGCGATCATTGACCCAGCAACATTCGGTAAAGTCGTGGAAATGGCTAATCGAGCCGGATCCTGAAAGTTCGCTTGATTTTCAGAATGCAGAAAGCAGAAGTAAGAAAGATTTAACAGTCTGCCAGAGAAGGAAAACTCCTGATAAATCTAGGAGGTTGAGACCAAATTTCCTTCTTTGTTCTTACTTCTGGACTCTTGCTTTTTCAGAAATCGCGATCGGGCAGGTCGATCGCTATTTCCTTGTTTTTTATACAGTTGCAGAGGCAAATGCCAGAGATTGCTAACGCCTTAAAATAAATAACACCTTCAAGAAACCTACCTAATTTTAAGAAAAACATGGATAGTAATTTGCTCATAGTTTACCTGACAGTTCTGCTCGCTATACTCGGCAGCACTTCCTGGTTTGTGGTGCGCCAGATTCTTAAAACTCGGAAGCTGGAAATGTCTCTCGAACGCTTAGAAAATAAGCTGACAGTAGAAAGAGGAACAGCACAGGAATACTACGAATTAGGAAGTATCTATGTAGATAAGAAGCTTTACTCCCAAGCGATCGTACTGTTTCAAAAAGCCCTGAAAGCCAAAGACTTGGAAGGCGAAGAAAATCAAGCTGTTATTTACAACGCCCTCGGTTTTGCACACTTTGGCCAAGAACAGTACGACATCGCAATCCGCAACTACAAAGAAGCCCTGAAGTTACAACCAGAATACGTTACATCTCTCAATAATCTGGGTCATGCCTACGAGCGCAAGAAATTAACAGCTCAAGCCTTGGAAATGTACGAACAAGCTCTCGCCTGCGATCCAGACAATACCACGGCAAAACAGAGAGTAGAGTCTCTCCGGAAGCGTTTGGTAATCTATAATTGAGCGCCCATGTTAAGAGCAATAGAGATCCCCCAAACCTGGTTTCATTCAGAAACCGGGTTTTTTCTTCACATAGTCCCAGATACTAAACTATCCAACACATTAATGGGTTAGTTTTTAAGAACAGGAATTCCGAGTCAAGCTCGATCGCACACCGTCCCAGCACTTTAAATTAATGTCAAGATAAAAGCAGTACCTGCAATACCGGTCAGTCCTAACAATAGAAGGAGCAGAACGTAGTGACATCAATTCTGGTTGTCGAAGATTCGTGGTTGACTCGCAGGGTAATCTGCAAAATTCTCCGAGCAGAAGGATACGAGACTTGGGAAGCATCCAGTGGCCCCGAAGCTCTAGAACAGCTCGGCACTAAAACCCCAAACTGTATGCTATTAGATCTGCTGATGCCAGAAATGGAAGGTCGGGAAGTCCTGCAAGCCATGCGCGATCGAGGATATAAAATTCCAGTGATCGTAATTACCGCAGACATCCAAGCAAGCACCCGCTCCGAGTGCATGGAACTCGGAGCCCTGGCAGTCATTCACAAAATGCCCAACTCAGACGAACTGATCGGATGGATCAAAAAAGCTCTCAGTGTCAGCGAGGAGAGCACTCAATGAAATTAAGCACTCGACAGCTTGATGCTTTGCAGGAACTCGTCAATATCGGGATCGGTCAAGCCGCAGGGGTTTTGAACGACATGATCGACTCCCCGATTCGCTTGCAAATCCCCTACCTTCAAATTCTGACTCCCATCGACGTGGAAGAAGAATTAGAGCAGCACCTCAACGGCGAGCAAATCGCCGCCGTCCAGCTCAAATTCACAGGCTCCTTTGGAGGCATTGCCCAGCTAGTCTTTCCCACCAACAGCGCTGCCCTGCTGGTGACAATGCTTACAGGGGAAGAAGTTGGAACTCACGATCTCGATTCAGTCAAAATTGGTACGCTGAGTGAAGTGGGAAATATTGTAATTAATGGGGTCATGGGTGCAATCAGCAATGTACTTCAGCAGCGCCTGAACTACTCAATTCCCACTTATAGCGAAGGAACGATTTCTAGTTTGCTGATATCTGGCGGTTTAGCTACTGACACAGTTGTTTTATTAGCCCAGACCAGTTTCATGATTGAAAGGCTTCACATTGAAGGAGATATCATTCTTATTTTCAATGTTAATTCCTTTGACACCTTGTTGACTGCTATCAATCAACTTGCCGGGGGTCTATGATTGAGGAGAGCAAAAGTATTAAGGAAAAGTTTGGGGTTCTCGACAGCGTACCAGTCGGCGCCTGCTTGCTGCAAGATGATTTTGTGGTGCTGTTTTGGAACACTTGTCTGGAAGAGTGGACTAAAATTCCCCGCAGCCAAATATTGGGGACAAAGATCACAACCCATTTTCCTCACTTGAGTCAGTTAAAGTACGCCACTCGCTTCAAGCAAATCTTTGCAGGAGGCCCGCCAACAATTTTTTCTTCTCAAATTCACAAACACCTGATTCCGGCAACTTGGCAAGACGGTCAGCAGCGAATTCAGCAAACTACAGTGACTGCTGTGTCGGCCGTGGAGGCAGGCATAGAAGAACAGGAGATGAGAGACTGGGTTCTCCAGACTCTTGAGTTGGAATCAGACGGTACTGTTGGAGTCGGCTCACCAAGAAGGGATTTTTTGTCTAGGGAATCTGCACCCTCAGTTTCGTCATCAATATGGCCGGGGGTCAATTCCCCATCGTTCTACGCCCTACTGGTGATTCAAGACGTGACCGACCTCACCCACCGCATCCAAGCTTACCGCACAATGCGGGATCAAGCTGTGGAAGAAGTGCAAGTACGTCAGCGGGTGGAGGAAGAATTGCGATCGAGCCAGCATTTCATCCAGCAGATTGCTGACGCGGCGCCTTATTTGCTCTACATCTACGATTTGACCGAACAGCGCAACGTCTACGTCAACGGTCAAGCTTCTAAATTGCTGGGCTACACTCCCCAAGAAATTTTACAGATGCAAACTGCTTTATACTCGAGTTTGGTGTACCCAGAAGATTTGCCAAGGCTTAAAGCCCACCAGCAAAAATTTTCCTGGGCCCAAGACGGGCAGATTTTGGAGTTGGACTATCGGCTCAAACATCGATCGGGCGAATGGCGCTGGTTTCGCTGCCGCGACCAAGTTTTCGCCCGCACAGCCGACGGCTGCCCCAAACAAATTTTCGGCACTGCTCAAGATATCACCGAGTACAAGCGGGCAGAAGAGGCGCTACGGCAGCAGAACGAACGAGAACTGCTGATGGCGACGATTACTCAGCACATCCGCCAGTCTTTGGATTTGGGCGAAGTGCTCAGCACGACAGTGACAGAAGTACGTCAGTTCCTTCAAGCCGATCGAGTGATGATCGTGCGCTTTAACCCCTGTACCGACAGTCTCTGCGCCGGCCCGGCGACGGGGGCGGTGACAGTGGAATCTGTAGCTCCCAACTGCCCGCCGATGTTGGGGGAAACCCTGGAAAATTTCTGTTTTGACCAGTTCTATCTCGAAGCGTACCAACATCGAGCTATCCGACCGATCGCCGATGTTTGGGCCGCCGATTTGCCGCAATATCAAATTGACTTGCTCGCACAATTTGCGGTGAGGGCTTATTTGGTAGTGCCTTTAGTCCAAGGAGATGATTTGTGGGGGCTGCTGATGGCCCACCAGTGCACTCCCCGGCAGTGGATGCAGTTGGAAGTAGAGTTGCTGTCTTCTCTGGCTACCCAGTTGGCGATCGCCATCAAGCAAGCAGAACTATACCAGCAGTTGCAAGCCGCCAACCTCAAGTTAGAGCGCTTGGCCAGTTTAGACGAACTCACGCAGCTAGCAAACCGCCGCCGATTCGATCAGTATTTAGAAATGGAGTGGCGCAGACAAGCCCGGGAACAAACGCCTCTGTCCCTGATTCTCTGCGATATTGATTCTTTTAAAAGTTACAACGATACCTACGGGCACCCAGGGGGAGACGAATGTTTGCGACAAGTCGCTGCGGCGATCGGCAATGCAGTCAATCGCCCCGCCGATTTAGTAGCTCGCTACGGAGGCGAAGAATTTGCCGTGATTTTGCCAAATACCGCGATTCAAGGCGCGGTGCTGGTAGCCGAACACATACAGCTCAAAATCGCAGCTTTGCAGCTTCCTCACGCTGGTTCTCAGGTGAGCGAGTACGTCACTCTCAGCCTGGGCGTAGCGAGTATTGTTCCTGCATCTGAATCGGGAGCCGAAATTCTGATTGCCGCAGCCGACCAAGCGCTTTATCAAGCTAAACGACTTGGGCGTGCTCGTATCCAACTTTACCAGCCTGATCCTGCTGGCAAGGGCAATGGGACAGGCACTTCAATACTTCCTCTAGATTTTTCTATACCCAATACTAATTTACCCTCTCCCACTAGCGCTTGACGAATTGCCATATTTGTGGGTTCAGAGTAGTTATACCACTCCGCAAAAAAATGCGCCTGTCCGCGCGTGCTCCAAATCCTGATCTCCCTCTTCTGTCAGTCTGCAAATTAAAGAAGTAAGAAATAAGCTAGCTCAAACATAAAAATAAAAGGGTTGGAATGGATTTATTGGATCAATTAAATCGTCGGCGTTGCTTAATCAGGGTATGAAAAAAATAACTTGAAAATCCCGAAGTTTTTTGGATACTGGTTTCTCTGACTTGCATATTTAGCCCTTCATACCGTAAATCAGCAACGCCAAATCGTCGAACCCAATCAATAATACCATTTTTTTTAATCCCTGCTAGAGATAAATAGGGCTTGCTGAATAATCGAGCGCACTTGACGTGGCGAAAGGTTATTCGAGCGCGCGATCGAGAGTAAAGTGCAAGATAAACAGGTAAAATAGGTCAAAAGCCGTGCATCGCCACCTGCGATCGTGTACCAAAAAGTTGAGCTTGTCCCAAAACCCCCATCCGAGTTTGAACTGCCCTTCGGAGGAAGCTTGTCACTCCTTCAACCGTTGGGTAAAAATCGCCCAACTAATCCCGTGGTCAGAGTTTGAATCAGAATATGCCCAAAATTTCCCCACAGAAATGGGGGCACCGGCCAAATCCTTTCGGATGGCGTTGGGGGCATTAATCATCAAAGAAAAACTCGGAATTAGCGATCGTCCAAGAGTAGAACAAATCCGTGAAAACCCCTATCTACAATACTTTATTGGTCAATCAAGCTAGAGTAATGAAATCCCCTTTGACCCATCTCTATTAGTTCATTTTCGCCAAAGAATTAGTCTGAACCTAATTAATAAAGTTAACGAACGAATGGTTGAAAAAATCCGCTCCATCACGGAGCGTCAAACCCGAAAAAAAAAGGATTCGGACGCCAAAAATGAGTCACCCAATCGCGGTAAGTTGATCGTAGATGCTCCCTCGGCCCCAGCCGACATTAGTTATCCAACCGACTTAGGAATATGAAACGAAGCCCGAGTTCATACATAAAAAATCATAAACATCCTGTATAAACAAATTAAATAAAAAACCAAGAACCTACCGTAATCTCGCCCGAAAAGATTACTTAGAAGTAGCCAAACAAAGACGATCGACGATCCACCCGAAACAAAAAAAGACAGGCAATTAAAAAACAACTTCAGTATATCAAAAGAAACGCTTCTCATATTGAACAGCTAATCGATTCAGGTGCGACCCTAGAATGTCTGAACAAAAAGCAATATAAAACTTTGCTAGTCCTCACAGAAGTCGCTCGCCAGCAACAGTGGTTATTTGACAACGATAAACAGAGTATTGAGGATAGAATAGTAAGTTTAAATCAACCCCATATTCGTCCTATAGTCAGAGGAAAAGCCGGGAAAAGCGTAGAGAGGCGAGTCAAACTATCAGCCAGTTGTTTTGAAGGATATGTATTTTTAGACCGGATGAGCTGGGATAACTTTAACGAATCAGGGGACTTAAAAGCACAAGTATAAGCTTATTATAGATTTACAGGACATTATCCAGAGCCAGTTCATGCAGATCGCATTTATCGTACAAGATCAAACCGAGCGTGGTGCAAAGAAAGAGGAATTAGGCGAGCGTGGGCCCCCTCTAGGAAGACCCCCAGCAAATGTGAGTAAATCAAAAAAGAAGCAAGCATTGGAAGATGAGAGGATTAGAAA
>NZ_JAUBQE010000014.1:0-122297 GCF_036701115.1 Microcoleus sp. Pol1C5
AAACTTATGTTGAGCGTGGGCGGGCAATAGCGCGCTCGAACTTTTTTGAGTTTTTTGGACTTATTCAGCAAGCCCTATTTATTTTTACCAACTCCAAATTCTCTAGCAAAATCTTCTAAAACTAAGTTCAAAAGCTTGATGTTAACTTTTGGCAGAATCCAAAAGTAGGTTTCTCCCGTTGACGGGTGTACAAAACCATATAACCATAGCCATTGATAGCGCCAATTTACCTTAGCTATGGGCTGCTCCCCATACCCTACCCAGACTCGCCGAACTATGGGCTTTAATCCCAGACGATGCTCATCCATTCCCCACACTTTTACTGCTGCCAATGGATGCTAATTTTGAATTCGTTTAGCTTGGCCTGGCAGTTTTTTTTCCAAGCTTCTTGGACTTCAAGGTCAGCAAGGTCGTGTTTCGATCTGGGTATCCGTAAGCGAAACTCCAACGAACGTAGATAGTCCCAACCCCTTTGTACGCGCTCCTGGACGCTAAGCGTAAATTACTCATCCACTCAGCAACTTTACGACTGTTCCATAATCCTCCATCAGCAGTTGGAGTTCGTAAAGTTTGCAAAAGTTGTGCTTGTTCCACCCCAGAAAGTAAAGGTTGAGTACCCGGATCTTGATGACGTTTGTCTTTCAACCCATTAGCACCTAATTGATTGTAGCGGCGAACGTTCGCGATATATAGAGTTACGGCAGTAACCCGCGACATCCGCGACATCTTCGGTAACTCGTCGAGTTGCTAAGAGCCAAATTATTTGGTAGCGTGTCCGTTCAATTGGGTCTGACGCTTGACGATAAAGTTTAGAAAACGGGCGAGGAGGTTTGATGAGGCTCTAACTTGAGGCGTTTAGGCCTGACTTGTCCTCGTAGCACTCTTGATGCTCTTTCAATATATCATTCCGGTGCAACCGGAATTGATATTAGAGAATATAGCACTCATGCAGGCTCTACTCGACAACTACTCACAGTGCTTCCTATCCTAAATACACTAGACCTGCTATCTGAATCACTAACAGAGGTTTGTGCTGGAGACAACACCCACAAGCTTGATTTGCCTTCTCCCCTAGCCTTCTCGCCAAGCTGACAAGAAGCCCATGATTCTCAAACGCAACATTTGTTCTTGAACACTTGGGTTTTAGCACCTGCTTGTACGTCCGGTGAGGCTGGCCACCACCGCCACTAACTCAGCAGCATCTACGGGTTTGGTTAAATGCATCTGAAAACCTGCTAATAGTGCCTGCTGACGATCGTCATTCCGGGCATAAGCCGTCAGGGCGATCGCGGGTAGCCTACCGCCCCGCTGCGCTTCAAGTTGACGCAACTTGCGGATCAGGGAGTAGCCATCCTCATCCGGCATCCCAATATCGCTCACTAAAACATCGAGCTTGCGATCGGTTGCGGTTTCGATAATGGTCAAGGCCTCCTTGACCGAAGCCACAGCCATGACCTCAGCACCATACTTTTCGAGAATCGTGCTCAGCAAGTCTAGCGCGTCAGCTTCGTCCTCTACCACTAAGATTTGTAAGCCTTCAAGGGTCGGCGAGGCCTCAACCCTCCCATTCGCCTCGACCAGAGAGTTTAATGGCTCTCGATCGCTGGGTGGTAGATGGATAATCATCACGGGCAGTTTGACTGTAAAGGTCGTCCCCTGTCCTACCCCTGGACTAACTACCGTTACAGTCCCGCCATGTAATTCAACTAATTGACGCACAATGGCTAACCCTAAACCCAAACCCCCATAACTGCGAGTAGTGGTGCTGTCGTGCTGGCTGAAGCGATCGAAGACCAACGGTAGAAAGTCGGAGCTGATGCCTGCTCCAGTGTCGCTGACAGTAATTTCAACATGGGAATTAACTCGCTGCAAAAGAATCTGGACTCGCCCGTCTTTAGGAGTAAATTTGACGGCGTTAGAAAGTAGATTCCACACAACTTGCTGCAACCTATCGGCATCACCCAAGAGCGGACCAGCTTCAGAATCGAGTACGCTTTGCAGGCGAATTGACTTTGCCTCAGCCGCCAATTGTACAGACTCAATAGCCGATTCAATCACCGGCACGAGGTTGACAGGACGGACTCGGAGGCGCAGTTTACCTGTGATGATGCGAGAAACATCGAGGATGTCTTCGATGAGCTGGGCTTGAGACTTCGCGTTTCGCTCGATCGTCTCCAAAGCGCGCGCCACCTTATCCTCACTCAGGTTTTTTTGCCGTAACATAGTTGACCACCCTAAGATCGCGTTGAGAGGAGTTCTGAGTTCATGAGAAAGAATCGAGAGAAACTCATCCTTGGCACGGTTAGCTGCCTCTGCCTCTGCCCGAATTATTTGTTCACGCCTCAATAATTCGTCTTTGGTGCGATTAGACGCTTCGAGTTGGGAAGTGCGTTCCTGCACCCGTTGCTCTAGCTCCACATTAATCGCCTGGATACGGCGGCGACTCTCTTCTAGTTCCTGGTTTGTAAGGGCAAGTTGAGCTGGACTCGGCGTATCGAGTGCCACTGGAATTAAGGGAATCAGTAAAAAGGTGAAGGTATACAAAGACCAAGCACCAGTGACAGCTTTGATCAGTCCTGAAACCCAATAAATGGGGTGCCAAAGTGTCACTATTTCCATCAGGTGCGTCGTGCCACATAAGGCAAAGATAAAAAAGAAACCCACCAGCAGTATCACCGTGTGGGCAGGCAGATCCTTACGCTCATTCGTAAAATAAACAATGGCAACCGCCACCGAGAAATAAGCGAGGGTAGTCAAGGCATCTGACATTAAGTGCAGCCAGACTAACCCCGGTTTCCAGAGGTAACAATGCCCGTGAGGAATGAAATTATTAGAAAAGAAGGTGCTCAAGAGGTCAGGCATATTAGTTTACGGCACTGTCAAGTTAATTTAGGAGGTGTCATCAATTCAACCAGATGACCGCAGCAGCCAGAAGAATCGCACGCCGGAAAGTTCACCGCCCTAGGGTGATAGCGCGTCGCGATTGCCTGATACTGCTTGAGCTTGGGGAAAAATTTCTCAATCAAATGACGGGCTTTGTACAATTGAGCATCGTAAGTTTCCAGGGTCTTGCAATTGTGACGAGGTGAAATCACGGTGGTCTTCCCCTCGGCCTTGAGGCGGTCAATCACACGCTGATCAGGATCATAGCCCTTGTTAGGCAGCAGTGTATCTGCCACCAGTAACGGCGGCAGTTGGTCGCCTCCTGCTCGCGTCACCAGCTTGTCCGTGGGTGAGGTGAAACCCCAACGGATTGCCCAACGTATCCACGCCCTCCCATGAATCTTGTTACTCAATCCCCCTTTGCTGCGTCCAATTGCTTCATTCCTAGGCTCCTCAAAAAGCTCAGCAGGAAGATGTTGCTTTCAAGTGGGAAAATGCCTGAATTAAAACTAAGTGTACCGCCGGGGAAATAGAGAGTAAATCTGCTTTAATATATGTCAAAATTCGCTCCTAAAATCGAAAATCAAAAATGTTAGAATTTGATCGCCTTTTCCAAACAATTGAAGAATTAGTAATGCTGCACTCACCCAGCGGTGCGGAGTCGGAAATTAACCAGCAGTTGATAGAAAAATTCGCCGCCCTGGGAGTGAATGCTTGGGTCGATCGCGCGGACAATGCGATCGCCCTAATTAAGGGCCGCAATCCCGAAAAGTCGATCGCCATTACCGCCCACAAAGACGAAATTGGCGCCCTAGTTAAAACAATAGGCGAGAGTGGCCGCGTGGAAGTCCGCAGATTGGGCGGCGCATTTCCTTGGGTTTACGGCGAAGGCGTGGTGGATTTGCTCGGAGACAAGCAAACAATTAGCGGCATTCTCAGCTTCGGCTCCCGCCATGTTTCTCACGAATCTCCTCAGAAAGCTCAGCAGGAAGATGTTTCATTAAAGTGGGAAAATGCCTGGATCGAAACTAAGTGTACCGCCGAGGAATTAGCCGAGGCCGGAATTCGACCGGGCACGCGGATGGTGGTGGGAAAGCACCGCAAGCGCCCGCTGCGGTTGAAGGACTGGATCGCTAGCTACACTTTGGACAACAAGGCTTCAGTGGCGATTTTGCTGGCTCTGGCGGAATGTTTGAAAGAGCCTGCGGTGAATGTTTATTTGGTAGCGTCGGCGAAGGAGGAGGTTGGGGCGATCGGAGCTTTGTATTTCACGCAGCGCCAGCCGTTGGACGCGCTGATCGCTTTGGAAATTTGCCCTCTGGCGCCGGAATACCCGATTCGTGACAGCGAAAACCCGGTTTTGCTGGTTCAGGACGGCTACGGAGTCTACGATGAAGGATTGAACGCCCAATTGCGCGCAGCAGCCGCAGCAGCCGACGTAGAGGTGCAGTTGGCGGTAATTAGCGGTTTTGGGAGCGATGCTTCGATCGCCATGAAGTTCGGCCACGTAGCCCGCGCCGCTTGTTTGGCTTTCCCCACCCAGAACACCCACGGCTTTGAAATTGCTCATCTCGGGGCGATCGGCAATTGCGCCGCCATCCTCAAAGCCTACTGTGACGAGCTTTGGGACGAGTAGAAAAAAAACTTTCGCAAAGTAGTTGACAGATTGGGAAAGATTAGTTAAGGTAATAAAGGTGCGGAACACAAGCAAACGCAACGCGCCCCCATCGTCTAGAGGCCTAGGACACATCCCTTTCACGGATGCGACGGGGATTCGAATTCCCCTGGGGGTATTGAAAATTTAAGTCTGATATCAAACTGATATCTAGTATGTGGGGTGGGCATTTTGCCCGCCCTTATTGCTATTAGGACTTACGCACGGGTAGCCAGAAACCGGGTTTTTGCTGAGAAGGCGGGTGACAGCCCGCACCAACAGCAAAAGTCGGCTAACTTAATAAAAGACAATTGAATAACACGCTCTGGATAGACAGAGGGCAAACTGCTAATGCCGCAGACACCGGAGACTATTCCGATGGCCCGCAAGCCTAAAAACTGCCAAATGGTAGAGCAATAAAAAATTAATATTTTTAATAGAGGTTTAAAAGTAGTTTCTGAGGAACTTAAATGAGAAGGGATATAAACGTACTCACATATGTTATTCAAGATAAGCAACTTCAAAGCAAATTTAAGCACGCTAGTGATTTTGGCATTGGAGGAAGTTATAGTTTAGAGAATATAAGAAAATTTAGAAACGCTATAGAAAATCATTTACAAAGTAGCACTACGAAAGTGAGGAATGGAACTTTCAGACGAATGTCAGTAGTTCATTATTTTGACCCGAAAACAGCTTTAAATGTAATTCTTAATGATCAGGGATATTTTGTAAGTGGCTGGAAACTTAATGAAGACCAACTTAAGGCGATTATAGATACTGGTAATATTGGAGGCGGCTCATAAAAATAAAAAGGGCGGGAACTTGTTTCCTGCCCTTTTAAGAGTAGTAGATTGTAAAAAAGTGCTTTATATGAAATATATTAGATTGCTAAAAAATTTTGTTAATAATAAAATCAGCAGCGATGAATTTGAGTCCCAATTTCTGGAGATTTTTAAAAACGAAAAACGTTTCGACTCAGAAAGAGAGTTTCAAATTTTAGACAAGTTGTTTGGTGACGTAGATGCTTATTGCGGCGATTCTGCTTTATTCGATCCTGAATGTGATATTGATGAAGCTGCACTCAAATTATCAGCCAAACAAGCATTAAATGCGTTAGAAGAGTAATAGCCATTCTCTCCAAAAAATCCAAAGGAAACACGGTCTGAACCGTCAGCGATCGCCCAAAATAGTCTGTCTGTCCCAACTAACCTACGTCGCCTACCGCTAAAGTTAGAAGTTGTTCGGGATATCCTCAAACCAGGATGTTCACCCTTCCTCCGTCAGTATGAAACAATAGAGTTTATTCAAGGGTCGCGCGCGTTGACTTCAAGAGGTGATTTTGCTTGCTGTGATTTGGCTGTGTCTGCACCGAACGAGATTGCGATCGCCCTCCGAATAACAGAAAACCTAGACGATTATTTTTTAAATTTACTGGCAGAGTCTAATTCACAAGGCATTCATTGATAATTTGACATTTTAGTCGATCGTTTCTGGGAACAAGGGCAATCGCGCTTTTAAATATATAGAAAGGCTGAATTATGGCAAACTCCCACCTTGGATTGAGTCTGTATAATCAACGTCAGCTAAAAACGCTCGCCCATTTATATCTAATCCCAAATCCTGCTTAAATTCCCTCTCAATCTCTTAGTCCGCGAAAGCGGACTTCGCTTGTATAGAAGCGATTTCAATCGCCGATTGAAATCGCCTCTTTTTAAATCGCCGATCGCCCCGATTGTTATTTGTTCAACTTCAGCAACGGTTCAATCTGCTCCCTTTGAAACTGCAATTCATCCGCCAAAGGCTGGTAAATTTCCCGATCGCCCGATTCATTGCAATAATCCCACAAACCATTGTAACAGTGCCTGTCGTCGTCCCAACCCGGATGGTTAACAATCGGATACAAGCAGATTCCCTCTATCGGAACTCCTGCTTTCATCGCCGCCACTACCTCAGTACACACATAATTAAACCAGACAGGTCTAAAATCGTCTTCAGTGCCTGTTTCTGCTATGAATAAGGGGCGACGGTAGCGCTCAAACACTTCTTGCAGCAGTTCGCGAAACGGGCGGTACAGCGGATCGGTGTATTTCATGGGGTCTTCATTGTGAATCCACTGATTGCGATCGTAATAATTCACCCCAATAATATCGAGATATTTTTCCTTACCGCCGAGTTCCGGGCGAAAACGTCCAGCCAACATATCCCAAGCTTGATATTGAGATAAGCGATAACCTTCCGCTGCGTCCCGATCCTCCGGTTTGTCAGGGTCAGCAATAATGTTAATTGTGGGATCGATTTGAACGATGCGAGTGCGGGGATTGACTTCCCAAACAGATTCTATCGCGGCGATCGCAGCTTTGACTAATTGGATTTTGAGTTCGTCTCCCCGCCCTTTTGCAAACGGATTGATGTACGCGACGTCGCCGCCGGCCCAAGCAATAAATGAAATTTCATTAACAGGTGTCACGAAAGGTGTTTGGTCTGTTTCCTCAGTTAGCACTTCCATAAAAGCGCGCACCATCTGGGCAAACCTGGACACAAATTCGGGACTGAAAATATCAATATCGTCTGGCCAGCCGTAGTGAAACAAATCCCAAATTACCTGCATTTTCATGTCGCGGGCGGCGCGGATGATTGGCAGGGAACTGGAAAAATCGTATTTTCCGGGTGTCTGTTCAATTAAGTGCCAGCGGAGGCCTTCGCGGACTGTGTAAATGCCTTGCTCCTGCAAGCGTTGGTAGTCGGCTGCTGCAAATTTATCGTGACCGGTGGCGGCTGTGACATCGAGGCGTTTTCCAGATTGCACTCTGTGGGTGGAACATTCAAATCCGCCCATGAAAAAACTTTGAAACATCAATCGAATGGGTAATGGGTCATTAAGGTTTGTAGTCAGGACTTGAGTCCTTAAATCTGAATCAGAAAGGATTAAAGCCCTTACTACAAAGGGTGTTTTTGTAAGAACTATATCGATCGGCAAAAAGCCAAAATGAAATAAGAAAAAAATCTCAGATTTTTACTTTTTCCTTGACTAATCACCAATTAGCATTGAGTAATAGCTTGCGGTTGTGAACTTTCTTCGGGAATATCCCAGCCGAGAGTTGCCGCCGCGATCACCTCTAGGGGAAACTTGGGAGTGCGATCGGCATACAGCAAACCGTTAGCTTCTTGGAAAGTATCGGTTAACTGCGTGTAACAAAATCCGCTGAACATTTCCACTCGGTTTACCACCTTCAACAGCGCGCTGTAGCGCCTTTGCAGTTCCTGCGTGTCGGACGCGCGCACGTAGCCCCAAACCCTGAAAAAATCGGGGTTTTCGCGACCGGCGCAGGCGATGCCGCCGAATTCGGTCAGCATCATCGGCTGTCCTTGGTGCGGGTGGCCGTCGAGGGTGAGGACTCGCCCGCCGGGACGCCCGCGATCGAACAAATCGGCTAGCTGGACTTCGGGCCCGTAGCGCTTGGCTAGGGTTTGCGGATTGTTGTCGTAGTCGTGAATCGCCAGGATGTCGGTATCGATGCTTTCCCAGCCGTCGTTACCGATGACGGGGCGAGTCGAATCGAGGGTTTTTGTCAAGAAATACAGCGCTTGCACGTAGTTGCGGTGGGCTGCCGCTTCGACTAAATTCGGAACTCCCCAAGATTCGTTGAACGGCACCCAGACTACAATACAGGGGTGGCTGCCGTCGCGCTCGATGACTTCCGTCCACTCCCGCGTCAGCCGTTGTACGGCTTTGGGTGTGAAGCGGTAGGCGCTGGGCATTTCTTCCCAAACTAAGAGCCCCAGCACGTCAGCCCAGTACAAAAATCGCGGGTCTTCGATTTTTTGGTGCTTGCGGACGCCGTTGAAACCCATTGCTTTGACTAATTCGACATCGTGTCGCAAAGCTTCGTCGGAAGGGGCAGTCATCATGGTGTCTGGCCAGTAACCTTGGTCGAGCACCAGTCGCAAATAGTAGGGGCGGCCGTTGAGCATGAAGCGATCGCGCTGGATGCTGACCGTCCGCATCGCGGTATAAGATTTAACCTCGTCGAGTAGTTTGCCGTCGGCCCACAACTGCACTTGAGCGTTGATTAAGGTCGGCTTTTCGGGACTCCACAGCAGTTCGTTGCGGTAGTCATCGATACCAGGGTCTGAGAGGGCGATGCGGCGGTGGATTTCGCCGTTGATGACTTCGTAGGTGTCGTTGACTAGCAGCAAACAGCCGATCGACAGTTTAACTTTAATCTGGATTCCCGACTGGCGATCGCCCGCGACAAAGGCTTCAAAACCAATTTCCCAGCGTTCAAACTGCGGAGTCCAGCGGATGCGCTCGATATAAGTGTGAGGCACCAATTCTACCCACACCGTCTGCCAAATACCAGTCGTGCGCGGATACCAAATACTGTGCGGCTCTATTTGCCAGTCTTGCTTGCCGCGCGGTTGTTCCAAATCTTGCGGGTCGTCGTGGGCCCAGACTGTAACCCGCTGCATCCCGTTGAGATTCACAACTGCTGTAATGTCTGCGGTGAAAGGAGTGTGTCCGCCTTCGTGTTCGATGACAAACTGACCGTTCACCCAGACGCGGGCGCGGTAGTCTACGGCCCCAAAGTGGAGGAGAACTCTGCCTTCTGTGTGGGGTATGTCAAATTCGCGTTCATACCAGCAGTTAGGGTGAAAATTCGTGTCGCCGATCCCGCTTTTTGCCGATTCTGGAGCAAACGGCACTTCTATAGTGTGAGTCCACTCAGAAATATCGATCGGCTGCACACAGCGTCCGCCGTCATCATAAGCAAATTTCCACTGACCATTGAGACAGATCCAGTTGCTCCGGCGCAGTTGGGGGCGCGGATAACCTGTTTTCCGTCCTTGAACTGTCACCTTACTATCAAGAGTTGCAGACTCTTCTATTTCGCAATTTTCTAGTTCTCTACCTAACCAACTCATCGGCACATCTACCCAAAGTTATATTTATAGGTTAGCTACAATTACCACCACTTTGACAAGTTTTTTGCTGATTAATTTGCAAAAGTTCTGCCCATTAAAACAGCCTCATCTGAAGGCTCTCTTGTGCTGAAGTCATTAGTCAGGAGAAGGAACAATAAACCAGGAATAAAAAACCAGGAAGATTTTTCCTATCCCCCCTCTGCCCCTCTCCCTCTAGCTAGCAAGACTTTGCAAACCTCCTAACGGTTCAGTTGGCTCACTTTTGAGATAAAATTCTTCCGCAAACGGCAAACAATGAAATATTTGCTGTAATCCCGTGAGTTCAAATAGAATTCTAACTTGTTCGCTCATGGCAGAGATCAAAAGGATACAGTCGCTGTCTCTAACTAATTTCACGATCGCGACTACAGCCATTAACTCGGAATTTTTCAGAAAATTTATTTTTGAGAAATCCAGCATAAGAATTTTGCCCCCGCTTTCTATTAGACGCTGTATTTCTTTTTGAAACTGAGCAAATTGAGAATTCTCCAAAACCTCATGAGACAAAACAATTTTAACTAAAACGTTCATTTTTACCTCAATTCTTGTTTGAATTATTAAATAACTTTTGATGAAAACCGAGTAAGGTGCTCCGGGGGCACCTTACCTTTTTACCAGGAACTCGCAACTTCCAGCTACTTGGTAGCAGAGCCGTTGCCGTTGCCGTTGCCGTTGCCATTGCCATTGCCGTGGTTGACAGCAGCGACTTCTAAAGCAGTTGTGGCGGGGCGATGGGCGACTCCATTGGATGAGCTGACATTAGAGGTTGAACCGGTAACATTTTCTACCAATTCAATTACCGGCTTGGTAGTAATTTGTGTGTAAGTTGTCAGAGCTTGAGCGACCACTTGATCCATGTTGTAATACCTGTAAGTCGCCAGCCTTCCCACGAAAGAAACTCCCGGAGTTGCATCAGCCAAAGCCTTATATTTCTTGTAAATTTCGGCGTTTTCTGGACGGGGAACCGGGTAGTAAGGGTCTCCCTCAGCTTGGGGATATTCGTAGACAATGCTAGTTTTTAGATGCTCTTGTCCGGTCAGATATTTAAACTCGGTGCAGCGAGTATATAAATGCTCGTTCGGGTAATTTACCACCGGTGCTTCTTGGTGTACAGGTACGTTCAGCGTTTCGTGCTTAAATTCCAAGGAACGGTAAGGCAGTTTGCCGTAGCAATAATTGAAATAGGAATCGACAGGCCCGGTGTAAATCATTTCTCCGTAAGGGATAAAGCCCTCAATCTCCCGGTAGTCGGTATTCAGCATCACCTTGATGTTTGGGTGAGAAAGCATCTTTTCAAACATCCGAGTGTAGCCGTGCAGAGGCATTGCTTGATAGGTATCGGTAAAATAGCGATCGTCCCGGTTAATGCGAGTGGGAACGCGGGCAATCACTGATTTGTCGAGTTCCGAGGGGTCCATTCCCCACTGTTTGCGGGTGTAGTTGCGGAAGAATTTCTCGTAAAGTTCGCGACCGACTTTGCTGACAACGACATCTTCGGAAGTGCGAATGTAATCTTTTGGTTCTGCTACTTTCGCGAAGAAATCTTCTACTTCAAATGACGTGAGATTCAGTCCGTAAAGTTTGTTTACGGTGTTGAGATTGATTGGAATTGGCAACAGTTGACCGTCAACGCTGGCGAGGACGCGGTGTTCGTAAGGCCGCCACTCGGTGAACCGAGAAAGATACTCGAAAACTTGGCGCGAATTGGTGTGAAAAATGTGGGGGCCGTATTTGTGTACCAGGATGCCGTGGTTGTCGTAGTGATCGTATGCGTTGCCGCCGATGTGGTTGCGGGTATCAATTATCAGGACTGTTTTTCCGGCCTCATTTGCTAGTCTTTCGGCAATGACGCTACCTGCAAATCCGGCTCCGACGATTAAATAGTCAAACATTGAAACACCTCTGAGTGTGGGTAAGGGTAAGGAATAATTGGTAATTGGACATACAGCGAGGAGTATTGAGTGTTAGTTTTTGAATCCGTAAAGTGTAACTCTTTAACTTCAACCTCAACATTCCTAACTTAAAACTTTCATCCGGCCTTCTGCTTTCTGCCGTTTCTCGTCGATCGCAGTTTCGATCAACCCCAGCATCTCACCCCAGGTATTGTCCCAAGAATTGTCTGCTAAAAAGGCGTCTACTTCGCTCAGCCACTTGGTGCGAACGTCCGAACTTTCGCCGAGGATTTCTTCGGCACAAGCAACGAATTCTTCACAATTGCTAGCAATCCGAACTAAGCCGTTTTCTCCGTAGGGCCGCACCACGTCGCGGATAGGAGTAGAAATCACCGGTTTGCCAGCAGCGAGGTATTCTGGAGTTTTCGTGGGACTAATAAACTTAGTCGATTCGTTAATCGCAAAAGGCAGCATGGCGATATCCCATCCGCCAAGATACCCTGGCAGTTCTTGATAAGATTTGCCGCCGAGATAGTGGATATTTGGGTGAGTTGGCAGAGTTGCCGGAACGATTTTCACAACCGGGCCAATGATGACTAAATGCCAGTCCGGCCTTGCTTGCGCCATGCCCGCTAGGAGTTCGAGATCCATGCGTTCGTCTATGACGCCATAAAATCCCAAACGCGGGTGAGGAATGTCTTTTTGATCCGCCGGTTCTTCTGAAAGATTCCTGGCTGTCGCAAAGTGTTCTTTTTCGATGCTGCTGGGGAAGGGGTGAATGTTTGGGTGCTGGTGCTGTTTGGCTTCGTAAAGATTGTGTCCCCCGGTAAATACTACGCTGGCGCGCTTTAATAGTTGGTTTTCATTGGCTTTTAAATCGGGGTGTGCGCCTTTGAATGCTGACAGTTCATCCATGCAGTCGTAGACTACAGCTAGCGGCTTTAAGTGGCTGGTAAAACTGACAGCCATTGGTGTGTAATACCAGAGGATGTACTGGCTAATTTCTGCAGCTCGAAACAAATCATCTAGCATGGCTTGCTGAGCAGTTTGTGCTGTGGCTTCGCTGATTCCTTCGCTCAGGTGCGGTACTATTACCCAGACTCCGCTTTCGTGGATGCTGACATCAAGCCACCAATCTGTAGCCACGCTAAACACAGGTTCTTCTACAAAAAATACGCGACGAGTTTTGGCACAGCGACTCAAGAGATGTTGCGGACGCTGATAGACAAAATTCCACCGCAGATGAGAGAGGCAAACTAAATCTGGTGTATCTACCGCCTCAGTTGTTGATAAGTTGGCGCGCAATGCGGGCGACGCAGCGAATTCAGAGGGCGATTTTGCTGGATCTATAGAGGTAAATCGGATCTCCCATGCTCGCTCTTTATTGCTATAATTATTGTTTACTGAGTTTTGTGGGGGCGACATATTAGCCTCTGGAATTTGTCAAGGAAAATTTGTCCGTTAAAAGTTGTCAATAGGATATATTTCTCAGCAATGTCTTACTGAAAGTCGCAAGCATAAATCTGAGAACTTTTATTGACGAGCAAGCGCCGCATTCAGTGAGCCAAACAAAGAAACTGTTTAGCTGCGGAAAAACAGGCTTATCTGCTTTTTTCAAAATTGAAACAAAATTGAAACTTAGAGATAAGTTAATATTGTTAGACTTGCTATTGTTGTTAAATGTAACTCAATTTTTCTGCCCTAACTTCTATCTGAAGGATGACTTTTATCTCAGGAGACACCTAGCTTGCAGGCTGGGTTCCAAAGCCGTTAAAATGCCGATCGACCTTGTAAAATGACTCTTTACTGGCACGTACGGGGTGAAAAAAGAGCGAGTTTAATTGCTTTATTTGGAGATGATAGAAAATTTGCCATCAAGTTTATGTTGCTTTTTGATTTGACAAACCTTGCTTTTTTTTAACTCATCCGATCGCTAATTTGGCAAATTTGTATCCTAATATACCAAGTCGCGCCAGAGATTTCTGACTTCCGATAGATTAACAATTGACAGTTTATGGAGTGAGGTTAAACTCACCGAACAGCACCTGTCTCAACAATATCACAGAAACCAGGCAACCGCAACGATAAACCTAAGATTTTGCGCGAGTCTGTGGGAAGAAACCAAGATGATGACATTGGCGCTGTGGGTGTCGGTTTAACCTCGCGCCCACAGCACAAATGCCAATCATCCCTCTAAAGGCGGGTTCGCCGATATCTGCAATCAAACGCAAAATATCAACGTAAACCCGCGACTAGAAAATGGCAGCAACTTTACAGTCGGCGGCTGTCAATCTTGGCGATTCCACCTCCAAAGGCAAAATCTTGCACCGTCGAACTCTTTAAGAAATCGTGAGGAAAACCCAATTCAATTGCACTTACTTGGTCTAACTGCTGCATTTGTTCGGGAGTTAATTCAAACTCCAAACAAGCGAGATTTTCCTGAAGTTGTGAGAGTTTACGCGAACCTACAATCGGAATAACTTCGACAGGCTGTTGGATCAGCCAATTTAGGGCTACTTGAGAAGCAGGTTTGCCAATTTCGGCTGCTATTTTGCTAACTTCGTCAGCAATTTTTAGGTCTCGTTCGTTAATTTTTCCCGATTCAGGTGAATTCAGCCGTTTAGCTTCGCTGGCTGTTTCTGAAGTGTTGTATTTTCCTGTCAGCAAACCGGCTGCTAAAGGGCTCCAAGCAGTGACGCCAATATCAAAGGCTTTTGCCATAGGGATCAAGTCCCGTTCTGGAGTTCGCTCTTTTAAAGAATACTCGATTTGCAAGCCGATAAATGGTGTCCAGCCGCGCAGATTGGCGATCGTATTTGCTTGAGAAATAATCCAAGCTGGCGTATCGGAAATGCCGATATAAAGAACTTTGCCGGCGCGTACCAAATCGTCAAAAGCGCGCATCACTTCTTCGACTGGTGTGGTGAAATCCCAAGCGTGCAGCCACAGCAAATCTATGTATTCAACTTGCAATCGCTTCAAACTTGCTTCTACTGCTTGCACCATATTTTTGCGGTGGTTGCCGAAACCGTTGATTTCGCCGTTTTTCATGTTGAGGCTATACTTAGTGGCAACTACCCATTTTTCGCGATCGTCTGCGATCAACTCACCGACATATTTTTCGCTAGTACCGTTGGTGTAGAGATTCGCGGTATCAATGAAATTGCCGCCCGCTTCTGCAAAGGCGTCGAACATTTTCCGGCTTTCGTCGTAGGAGCTCCCCCAACCCCACTCTTCCCCAAAAGTCATGGTTCCTAGGCAGATTTCGGAAACGCGAAGTCCGCTGTGACCTAGTAGTTTGTATCTCATGTCACCCTTCCGCTAGTTAATGGTTGTTAACAGTTTAGATCGGGATTTCACAAACTGTTGCCATCTGTCGGGGTGGTGGGTTTTACGGGGCCTTAGCGCTGTGCTTAATGTTGAATGTTTTGCCAAGTCAATCAAAATGCTCTAGCAGGGTGATGCTGTCTCCCCGCTGCCTTTAGTTTAAAAAGCGCGCCTGTGCGATCGTCTTACTAATGTATTTAGGATTACATAAATAAATTAAACTACAGTAAAATATCCAAAAAAATATCTACCTTTAGATAGGTATTTTATGAAATTAGTTAAATAAAAAAATGTTATCTTAAATAATCAGAAAACCAGACAGAACTAGAGAAAAAATTAATGTAGCTAAATTAACTTTTTAGCGTTATAGTGATTTATAGATTACAAAAACTAGGTGACTCACTTGGCTGATATCGTTGATACCGCCGTTTCGGCTGGATCTTTTACAACCCTAGTTGCTGCTGTCAAAGCTGCGGGTTTAGTAGATACTCTCAAAGGCGCTGGCCCCTTCACAGTTTTTGCGCCTACTGACGAAGCTTTTGCTAAGCTTCCCGCAGGTACTGTAGAAGCACTGCTTAAGGACATTCCTAAGCTCACAAAAATCTTGACTTATCATGTCGTTTCTGGCAAAGTTATGGCCGCTGATGTGGTCAATCTGAAATCTGCCAAGACAGTTGAAGGTTCAGAAGTGAAAATTGATGCTTCCAATGGCGTCAAAATCAATGATTCTACCGTTACAACAGCCGATGTGGCTGCTGATAATGGCGTCATCCACATTATTGATTCAGTCTTGCTTCCTGCGTAAGCACAGACTTAGATAGCGCAATACTATCTTGAGGGCGGTGGCTGTTGTTAGCCACCGCCCTGTTTTAGTTGAGAGTTGAAATTTAAATATTTTACACAGCTCAATAATTAAAACTATCGCTTTTTTCTCACTGTAGACGGAGGAAAAGTGAAAATCCGGCTCATCTTCAATTACAGGAATGGCTGCCGGAAACCGATTCATAAAAGTAATTAATCGATTGAAGCCCACAGAAAGCTCAGGAAGAAGAAATACTTTGAGCCAAAATTGCATTAGTTTAGAAGCCCCTCTCCTGTTGTACAATTAAACGTAGATTGTTCAGCAAATTTTTCCACCCCCTCTCTCTTTAAAATCCCGAAAAAAGTCTTTGACGTTGATTGGAAAAAGCGGAACTTTATATATCGAGCGCGATCGAATGTATCAATACTTATTTCGTTCCCTTTAGTTGGAGCTATCTTAAACTCGATTTAAACCCTGCCACATATTCATTAAACCAAGTCTTAATATGAAAAATTTTACCTTAAATTTAAGTTTTATGGTTTTAATAACAAATTAGTTTAACACATTACTCAAGCCAACAATTCACTGACGGCTACGCTAAAACCTGCAAGCACACTTTGAGTGTTAACCACTTCATCCGCATTAAACAACCGCCAGCGTTGCCCTGCATTCACAAATATTAATCTAGCTTCAGGAAATAGCAACCAAACTTCTAAACATCCCGATTCCAAATATTCCTGAGCTTTCGCAAATAACTCTTCGCCGCTATCTTCGGGGGAAGCAACTTCTGCTATCAAAGGAAAACTTTGGGAAAATGCTGTAAAATTGCCTGATTCTGGCAACAATTCAGGAGTAATATAAGCAACATCGGGACGGGGGCCCCGCTTGCTAGTGCGGCAAAGGACTTCTGTAACAACTTTTCCTCCCTGTCCGCTGGAATTTTTGTAATTTCTCCAGTAGCTCGATAATTTAGATTGAGCCAGACCGTGCTTGAATGTCATTCCTGTTTTCTCCACTAAGTTGCCGTCAACCCATTCCATTCTATCAGCAGGTCTGACTAAAAAATCTTCAAGAGATATGACTTTTTTAGGCTCAGATTCGTGGGAAATTTTTGGTGTATTTTCTAATTGAGGATGTGATTCTAACTCGGAGTTTTGGTCGGCATTTTTGGGTATAATTATAGTAGCTGTCATGCTCGGAACCTCTGTTTAACTATTATAACTTTACAAGCGATCGCTCTCGATCGCATTTAATGACATGATTGAAATTGGTAGATTTGGTTTTTTCAACTTAGCCCGACAATTTATATATCATAGCAATTCAGAAAGGTGACTTTCATGATTCTCTCAAACCGTTTTTCTGAAGCCCTCACCTATGCAGCGGAATTGCACGCTACCCAACTTCGCAAAGGTTCCGGCGTTCCCTACATTGCCCATTTGTTGGGCACTGCTAGTATAGCTTTAGAATATGGGGCAAATGAAGATGAGGCGATCGCAGCTTTGCTTCACGATGCGATCGAAGATCGAGGCGGCCCCACCTCCCGCGAAGCCATCCGCCACCGCTTTGGCGATACCGTCACAGCGATTGTAGACGGCTGTACCGACAGTGACGAGACGCCGAAACCCCCTTGGCGTCAGCGAAAGCAAGCTTATATCGATCGCATTTCTACAGCTTCTGGCTCCGTCAGATTAGTCTCGGCTGCTGATAAACTTTATAATGTTCGATCGATCCTGAAAGATTACCGTCAATTGGGTGACGTTGTTTGGGAACGCTTCAAAGGTGGCAAAGAGGGTTCTCTCTGGTATTATCGTTCTTTAGTAGAAGCATTCCGCCAAGCTGAGTTAACGCCTATAGTTGAAGAATTAGACCGCACAGTTTTAGAATTGGAACAGTTTTCTGAAGGCTGAAAACTGAAGGTAAAAATCACTAATTATCAATTATCAATTACAGTCACAAAATGGCAAATGTTCGCTTAGAAAATATTACCCGACGCTACCAAAACGTCACCGCGATCGAAAACATCAGCTTCAAAATTCCGGACGGGGAATTTTGGGTATTAGTCGGGCCATCCGGCTGCGGGAAATCCACAATTATGCGGACAATTGCAGGTTTAGAAACCGCAACTTCCGGCAATCTTTACATCGGAGATAATTTAGTTAACAACATTCCGGCGAGACAGCGGGATGTAGCAATGGTGTTTCAAAATTACGCGCTTTATCCGCACATGACTGTCGCCGAAAACTTGGCATTTGGATTGCGGATGCGGAATGTTGACCAGACTAAAATTCAAGAACGAGTCGAAACAGTAGCCCGATCGCTCTCGATCGACCACCTCCTCAAGCGTAAGCCCAAACAGCTATCAGGCGGGCAGCAGCAGCGTGTAGCACTCGGAAGGGCGATCGCCCGCGAACCGAAAGTATTTCTTTTAGATGAACCGCTTTCTAATCTCGATGCTCAACTGCGAGACGACACTAGAGCAGAACTCAAACAACTGCATCAACGGCTGGGAATTACCACAATTTACGTCACTCACGACCAAGTGGAAGCGATGACTTTAGCTGATAAGATTGTCGTGTTAAATGGGGGAAAAATTCAACAAATTGGAGACCCGCAAAGCATTTATGCCAAACCAGCGAACCGCATGGTGGCGACATTTTTAGGCAATCCCGCCATGAACATTTTGCCTGTAATATATACTAACGAATCTTTTCAAGTAGGAAATCAACATTTAGCCTGTCCGCCCTCGATTCAGAAAAAATTGCACGCGAGAGAAGGACAAGGATTTGATTTAGGCATCCGTCCAGAAAATATAGAAATCTTTACGCCACAAACTGCAGAAGAAGATGATTTGAAAACCGATGTTTGGGCCTTAGAAAAAGTCCCTCTTGATGTAGAGGTAAAAGTAGTGGAACCTCTGGGCCGAGAAACTTTAATTCGGGCGAGTTTGCCGTTGTTGAGCGCTGAAACTACTGTACAGTTACAAATACCTGCGAGTGTTCGCTTGCGATCGGGCGATCGGCTGAAGGTACAGCTTGACTTCGATCGACTATTTATATTTGACCCTTCCACCGGGGAAGCGTTGTATCCTTAACTGGATAGAACAGGACTTACGCACGGGTAATCAGCCACCGGGTTTTTTTAGTCGCAGTGCCTAAGTCCTGTTCTATCTAAAATCTAAAATCTAAAATAGACTGAGCCTTCCAGTGGGAAAGTCTCGATTCGTAGTTACAAAATTTTACACTTGACATCTGTTAATTTACCAAGTAATGATACGATTAGTATTGGCACAATGACAAAACGTCCCCCCAAAAGCTGATATTTCCTGACTCCGGGCGATCGCGACCCACAACGCCAGCATCTTCGCGCTAAGAAGCGGCTTTACGCCCCGACTTGGGAGCAACTAGCGAACCAAAAACTCAGAAAAACGTTCTAGCGGCATTTTTAGATGAATCCCGACAACCTGCCTCAAATGCTGCAAACAGGATTTCACCTAACTTTAGGTGCAACTTCCTTTTTAATTGAGACATTGCAAGATCCTCTGAAGCGAGAAGAAAATCTTGACAAACTGAAGTCAGATTTTGGCCAGCTAGCCGATGAGCTGCTGGAAAAAGGAGAAATAACTGAGCGAGAAGCCCGGAATTTTGTAGATACTATTTTTTCTCAACCGGGCGATCGGGAGAATGCAGACAGTGAGCCTGTCTCGTCCAAGCAATCAGATGCAGCGACTGATGCTCCTCCCGATTCGGTTGTACAGCCTAACGTAAAGCTAGAGATTCAAGAATTAACTGCACACATGGCAGCGCTGAGGGCCGAGTTGGAAAATTTGCGCGCCGAAAATTCCCAGTATTAAAGAATCAAGAGTCTTTAACACAGCCGGAGTTTACTTGCCAACTTATTTAAGAAAACCAAACTTTAGTCATTGTCCCATTGTTCAGAACCTATCAGGTCGGCGATCCGATCGCGCAGCAAGAAGTCGCATTTTTCTAATTCGCACTCTACACAAGCCCATTCCCGAGGAGGAATGAATTGGCACAGGGTGTAGATCGGCTGTTGGCGGCTGAGAACGCCCTCATGCACGAGCTGACGCGCTTCATCTTGGATCACATCTAAAGAGTATTGGATTTGGGGAATAGTGGAGTGAATCATAATGCGCCCTCAATGTTTTACTAAAAAATTTTATGGCCCTGGTAATAATATAGTCCAAACTTACGAATATGGAAGTTAAATTTTGTCCGTATCCAGCTATACAATTGACTGCTGTAAATAAAAATAAATTATACGAATCATCAGTAAGTGATGGGATCTGTCTTAGGATGTTGAGAAGCAGCACATTTTCCCGACTAGCAAGCGGATCTGCTGGAAAGCTCAATTCAGCACTTAGGAACCCGCATCGGATTCCCGGTTTCTGGATGCTTTGCCACCAAAGGCAACATTTCCTGCGAGAAACCGGGTTGATGAATTTAAGTCCTGACGGAAATAGCAAAGGAAAGATTTAGGAGTCCGGCAACTCAAGCATTACCAGTTCCGTCAATGCCGAATAGCACTTCTAGAACGAGAGATTGCGCTGCCGGCATTTGCCCAAAACAAAATACATAAGGAATACTCGGAGGCAAGTGTGGCAAAAATTGCTCTAAAACGTAGGGACTGCCGTAAATTAACACAGCTTGCAGTTCTCCCGTTTTTAATAATTTCTTAAACCAATCTTGAGCTGCTTCGGTCAAACCAGCACTGCCTCGGAAGCAATTGCCGCGAATGAAAATTTGCAGCAGTGTCGGAGAAAAATGCTCTGCACCTGTATTATCAGCGATCGCCCCTGTGCGATCGTCAATCAGTTGCAATTCGTAACCAAACTGTTCGGGAAGGGCGATAGCCGGAGTGTGGTTGCCCAAAAACTCGCACCCCAAAACATCATCTACAACAATCAAATTCCGCAAACACTGGTTTTCTGGGGGTTTTGCAACCTGCAAAGGTAGATTGCCACCAAATTTCAAAGAATCTCGCAAAATATCGGTAGCAGTTGCCCTTGCCTGTGGGTTTGCCAGCAAACTTAAGTCGATCGACTCCAGGGATTGTAAATTCTTGCTCCCCCCCTTAGCAAGTTGGGGGGGGTCAGAAATCAACATACCCACCTTTATTTTCGCTTTCCAAATGCGCTTGACAGATTCCTTGATTTGTTCAACTGAAAGTCGCCCTTGAGTGACAGCTTCGCAGACAGCGAGAATTGCCCCTTCCGGGTCAAGCGGCATCAGCAAAACATCAGCACCAGCCTCAGCAGCCAAAACAGCAGCTTCATTAGCGCCGTACTTATTGGCGATCGCACCCATCACCAAAGCATCCGTCACGATCAAACCTTCAAATCCCAACTCTTCTCGCAGCTTCCCAATCAAAATTTTGCGAGAAAGAGTAGCAGGAAACTCCGCATCCCAAGCCGGAATCAGCAAGTGAGCACTCATCACAGCATCGACCCCAGCAGCCATCGCCTCAACAAAAGGAGGCAACTCAACCTCAGTCAATCTCGCTGGCGAATGTGGCAAAACCGGCAATTCCAAGTGAGAATCAACCGCCGTGTCGCCGTGGCCGGGAAAATGCTTAGCGGTGGTCAAAACCGGGTGCTCACCTGCGCCTCTAATAAAAGCAGCAGCTAATTTTCCGACAATTTCCGGTGTCTCGCCAAAAGCGCGGACATTAATCACAGGATTGTCGGGATTGTTGTTAACATCAACCACCGGCGCGAGAATCCAATTTAGACCGATCGCCCTAGCTTCGATCGCAGTGACAGCGCCCATTTGTTCAGCATATCGATCGGCTTTACCTGAATCGTGTCGCGCCACTTCAGCAATCGCCATCGGCGGCCCGAACCAAGTCGCCCCCGCGAACCGCTGACCGACACCTTCCTCAATATCAGCCGCCAGCAGCAGCGGAAACTTGGCCCAAGACTGCAATTGGTGCGATCGAACTGCCAATTCCGCAGCACTTCCCCCCACCAAAATCACCCCGCCGACGCCCAACTTTTCCAGATAATAGCGGAGTTTGCTAGCAGTTGGTTCCCATTCGGGATAGCGAATTTGGTGGTCGAACAAGCAGCCAGAAGCGCGCACCACGAACATCTGGGCCACCAGTTCTGGTAAGGAAAGATTGTCAATCATGGGAAATTTAGGAATTGTTGACTGTTGACTGTGGACTGTTGACAGGAAAGCTGTTGACTAACTTCAGACACTAATCCTCGTCTGCTTCTAAATCATCATCATCATCATTTTCATTGCCCTCAGCCAATTCTTCGTCATCAAACATACCTGGTTTGCGATCGGCAGAAAGCTGATTCAGCAGTATCAACATTTTATCGCCCCGTTCCAAAGAACGGTCTTCGAGAAAAATCACTTCCGGCGTCCGGCGCAGTTGCAATCGTTGGCCCAACTGACTGCGGACGTAGCTAGTAGCAGATTTCAAACCCTCCATAGTCTCTGCCTTCGCCTCATCAGTACCGTAGATGCTGACAAAAATTTTTGTATGCTGAAGGTCTCCCGAAACAATTACATCGGTAACGCTAACCATACCGGCACCTACCCGGTCGTCCTTGATTCCATTCAGCAACATCAGGCTGACTTCCCGTTTAATCATTGAAGCTACACGCTCAATGCGACGACTTGTAGCCATAACACCTACTCCTCTACTTTCCTAATCAGCCATTTTCATCCCGATTGACAATTGTAGCGCGATCGGTCAGGGGTGTTACAGGCGATCGTCCGAGTTAGGGGTGAGATACAGCTTAGAGGAAAAAAATGTTTGATTGCCATAGGTGAATATATAGCTAATATAGAGAGGTAGAGTGAGAGACAGCTTAAAGGAAAACAATGTTTGATTTGATTGTCAAAACCGTAGCCGATGCTTCAGGGGCAACTAACCAGCTAAAGATAGCTGAATGGGCAAGATTGAACAGGACTAACCCTTTCGATATGGGAGCCAAAAACTACCAACGATGTCTTCATGACTTAGGGTTAGGGGGAAAATATCATGAACTTGAATATAACGAAGATGGAAGCCTAAAATATTAATAATTTTGCCGTAATTCCCTTGATTATGATTCATGATTCTCCATTTTATTATCCATCCCTAATCAATCAATTAAACAGAAAAATTTCTTGTCAAAATTCCTTTATTGCTGTGTTTTTTTAGAAATAAAACTCATGGAAAAAGAATTTACAATCGGTCAAAAAGTCAGAGTTGTGGCGATGCCGCCTTACGTCAAAACTGCCGAACCGATGCCGATGCTGCGGCCTGCAAATTTAATTGCGATCGGCGCTGAAGGCGTTGTGATCGATCGGCGTCCCGGCAATTATTGGGGAATTCGCTTTGAAAAAGGTGCTTTTCTGTTAGACAGTCAGTACATTGAAGCAGCGGAAACTAATGTAGAAGGTAATGGGTAATGGGGAATGGGTAATGGGAATAGGGAATTGATATGATATCAAATTCGTTGGTATCAGAATTATTCCTCTCTGTCTTCAAGAGACTCAGCGCCCTCTACGTTCTCTGCGGTTAAATCATTCTGAAACAACAGTAAACCCTATGAGAAATTAACATTTATCTTTTCCTTCTTCCCTCAACATCCCTCTCTTAAATCCGTTAAATCCCATTGTTTGCTCGTTGCCCAACTTCCTTCTTCAACAAGCCAGCTTAGCTTCAAAAGCCAAAGAATTAATAGGAAACTCCCCCAAAAATTCCTCTAAAAGAGGAGATGTGAAGTTACAAGGTTGAGGCTTTCCCAAATGATAACCTTGAGCATAATCTACCCCAAGTTCATTTAGTTTATCCATAATTGTTTGATTTTCAACATACTCGGCAATAGTTTTAATTCCCATGACGTGAGCGATTTTGGTAATAGCTTCCACCATTGCGACATCAATAGGATTATCGACAATATGCTTAATAAAATTGCCGTCTATTTTGAGATAATCAACCGGCAAGCTTTTCAGGTAAGCAAAGGAAGACATCCCGCTGCCGAAATCGTCCAAGGCAAACTGGCAGCCTAGTTCCTTGAGTTGCCAAATCAAGCTAGCTGCCTTACTGAGATTACCGATCGCCACGGTTTCGGTAATTTCAAAACAAATTATTTGCGGCGGTATTTGATGGATAGAAAACTGTTCCTGAATAAACTCGATAAACTTTTCTTCGTTGAGGCTGTCCCCAGAAAGGTTGATTGAATAAAGGTTGGGATATTTGCCAAATGACGATTGCAGATCAGACAAAAGAGAGCAAGCAGGGAAGGTAACTATTTTATCGCTGTCTACTCCGGGGTTTTGGACTAATAAATTTGCTGTGAAAATTTTAGATAACTGGCTAAATAAAGTGCGAATCACCCAGCGGTCGATCGCGTGCATCAAGTTGTAGCGTTCTGCAGCCGGAATAAACGCCATCGGCGACACCAACTCACCAGTTTCCAACTGGAGGCGCAGGAGGATTTCGCAGTGGGTTCCGGTGGTTGGAGAGTTGAGCAAAGGTACGATCGGCTGAGAGTACAAGCAAAAGCGATTCTCTTCTAAAGCTTGATGAATTTGCACCACCCACTCGGTTTCGCCATGCTGTTTGATTAATTCTTGATCGCCTGCTTGATAAACCTGTACCCGGTTGCGACCTTTATTTTTAGCAGCGTAGCAGGCCATATCGACCGCGCTCAAAATTGCAGATGTCGAGGCTGTTTTGGGATTGATTGCTACCAAACCGATACTGACGCCGATCGAAAAAGTTTTGTCCTGCCACGCAAAGCGGAATGCCTGAATGCTTCGCAGGAGCGTTTCAGCAACGTTCAATCCTCGTTCGACGGGACAGTGGTACAGGAGTACGGCAAATTCATCGCCACCCAGACGTGCCAAAATATCTGTTTTGCGGATACTGCTTTTAAATAGCTGGCTGATTTGGCGCAGCAGTTCGTCCCCAGCAGCATGACCGCAGGTGTCGTTAACTATTTTGAAGCGATCGAGATCCAGGTAAAGCATCACGTGTTCTTGCCCGTAACCTTGAGCGCTGTGTAGGGCGTGCTCTAGCTGGTACTCAAATTCCCGGCGGTTGACTAATTGCGTCAGGGGGTCATGAGTTGCCTGCCAGGTGAGTTGCCGCGCTTGAGTTCGCACTTGCGTGACATCTCGGAACACAACGACGGCCCCGACAATTTCGCCGCTGCTAGCGTGGATGGGGGCGACGCAGTGGTCGATCGCAAATTCGGTGTTGTTGCGGTCAATCAGCAAGCTGTTGTATCCTTGGTCAACAATCCGACCTTCGCACAAAGCAATTTCGGCGATATTTTCGGTCGGCCGCCTGGTAGTTTCGTCAACTATTCTCAGCACGCTGGCGAGGGGCAAACCCTTAGCTTCCGAGGTAGACCAACCCGTGAGTTGTTCGGCAACTGGATTAAGGGTGGAAATGCAGCCGTCGGCGTCAGTAGTGATTACGGCATCGCCGATCGATTGTAGAGTAACCTGAGCGAGTTCTTTTTCTTCAAAAAATGCTTGTTCCATGCGCTTGCGATCGGTAATATCTCGCTGCACCGACACCCAGTGGGTAACGTTCCCGAAGGTGTCGGCAATGGGTACGCTGTTGAGTTCCACCCAATATGTTGAACCGTCTTTGCGGTAGTTAATCAATTCCAGGCGTAGGGGTTCTCGGCGAGAAAAAGTACGGCGAATTTTAGCGACTTGGGTTGGATCGCTTTCTGGGCCGCGCAAGCAACTGGGGGTTTTCCCGATGATTTCTTCGGGTAGGTAGCCCGTCATTTGGGTAAAAGCTTCGTTGGCATAGATGATTGTGGGGTCGGAGATATCGCTGTCTCCCGCATCCATAATCACGATTGCGTCGTTAGCGTTCACTACAGCAGATTCTAAAAGGTGGAGTCTGGCCTCTGCCCGCACGCGGGTAGCAATTTCGCTTTCTAGTCTGGCGTTAGTCAAGCTGAGGGATGCGATCGCTTTTTCCAATTCCTTAGTTCTTTCTGCCACTGAATCGTGCAGAACATCGATCGCCCCGGACATTTCCATCGGGTCAAGTACGCGCAGTATGTTGGTTTGAGTAACTATTCCCAGGAGTTCTCCCTGTTCCCCCGTTACTACCAACCTGCGGACTAAACGCTCGTGCATTTCCTGATGAGCTACCCAGAGCGAGTCTTCTTGCTTGAGGCTAAATAAGGGGGTACTCATCACAGTTTGGGCGATCGTTTGCGACAAATCTATATCTAAAGCTTGAAATTCCACAATATCCCGTTCTGTGACGATACCTACTGGAATGGGGAACGGTAAATCCATCGATAATTCTGTTGATTCGGTAATTACTACGCAGCTAACGCGGTGCTGCGCCATCAACTCAGCTAAACTCCTAACTGACGCGGAGCGAGGTGCTTGAATGACTTGTGCGGTCATTACTTCTTTCACGCGGCGCATTTTTAAGATATTTGCCGGTTTGAGCATGGCTTGGCGAATGCTTTCCGGGGTGATTACTCCTAAGAGTTGACCTTCACTATCCAATATTGGCAGATGCTTAATTCTTCGTTGCCCCAGCAGAATTAGGGCGCTGAAAATGTCTTGAGTCTCGGATTTTGTCAGAGTTGCTGCAGGCTGCCTCATCACTTCTGCGATGGTGACACCTTTTAAGTTTTTGCCCGAGGCAATCAAATCGACAAGATCCCTTTCGGTGAAAATTCCTTGCAATTGAGAATTTGAACCAGAGTGCGAGGATAATTTTTCTATGGATTTTTCCACGACAAAGACGCAGATACCTGTCGCGTCTCTGAATGCACTTGAGGTGGGGGAATTTGCGATGTCTGTTAGTGGCTGATAGATATCGGTTGGTGGAATGGCTGCGTTTAGAGAGCAACTTCCGCGCCGTTGGCCCATCAGGGTAATTACTTCTGCTAGTGGGGTATCGGGGGCAACGGTCAAGGGGTAGCGGTCTATTACTTGAGCTAAGGTTGGCAGATACTTGGAGGAATCGTTTTTGAGCATATTTAATTGAGTTTTGCGATCGCGTGGACTCTGCGACATTCCAAAAAAGTGCTGGTTTCCAAGCACTAGGTGGATTTTTACGGGGCTGCTGAGACCTAATTAAAATTTATTGTTAAAAATGCAGCCGAGCTTGGGCTGGGGATCAAGCCAGTGACTGCTTTTCCTCTACCTATAAAGTTATAAGCTTATCTTTATTTTAAATTAATTTTTCAGTCTCGTGACACTTTTATTAAAAACACAGTATTTTATGTGAACTTTTTGCGATAGGATCATCCCTAAAATCCTCCCTCGTATTGCGAATTATCTCCATCTTCAGAAAGACGCATCGGTTGGCTATATTAACTAACCTAGAAGAGGTTACTACAAAAGTGCACTGTATGAAGTTCGGCAGTGTTAAGTTTTGCGAAATTATGTTTTGCTAGCTGGTCGAAACCATCTAGGCGTTGTTGAGGGCAATCGATATCACAGCCCATCTGTGAATTAGATCGCAACTTGCGAAAACAACCATGGTAAGATTGTAGATATCAACACAAGAAGTTAAATACAGAGTCTGGTGAGGAAAAAAGGATTATGAAACGCAATCTATTAGCCGCTACTTTTTTAATTACTCCCTTACTGTTAGCTGGCCCGGCGCGCGCTGAAAATCCCGTTCACGTCAAACAGTTACTGTCAACTGGGCAATGTTTTAAGTGCGACTTGTCTGGAGCAGATTTAACGGGAGCACATTTAATTGGTGCTGATTTGAGAGAAGCAAATTTACGAGGAGCAAACCTATATAAGGCCAACCTCGAAGGTGCTGACCTAACGGGTGCTAACTTGACGGGTGCTAACTTAACCGCAGTTTTCCTGACTAATGCCAGTTTAAATGACGCAGACCTCGATCGGGCGAATCTGACTGCAGCCATCATTAACACCGCTGACGTATCCGGCGCATCAATGGAAGATATGACCATCACTGATGCCAAAATCTACAATACCCAAATCGGCGTCGGCGGTAGCTACGACCAGTGAACTCAGTAAAAGAATGAAAACTGCCAATTTTCAGTTTAAAACCCGGTTTTTCCCCAAAAACCGGGTTTTTAGTTTTTGTGTAGGGTGGCCAGGAACCTCGCATTTTCTCTCGTCTTTCAAACGAACCGTCTGACGCACCCTACTAAGAAGTAGGACACAATTAATAATTACACAAAACTATGGGCTACAAGCCTTGTCTAGTAAAAAACTAGCCAAAAATCAGTGTGTAATTAATTCTGTCTAATCATTTACTAGCCCTAAAAACCCAAATCAACCGCAATGCGGTGCGCGCAAGCAAACCCAGAAAACGCCACCGCATTTAAACCCTGTCCGGGAAACGTACTGTCACCCACACAATACAAACCAGGCATAGAAGTTCGATTAAACGGCATTCCCAGCAAACCCATTAACTTCTGTCGCGGAATCGGCCCGTAAGTTCCGTCTTCGCGCCCCAAAAAGCGCCGGTGAGAACGCGCTGTCCCCACTTCCATATAATCCAAACCGGCATCTAAACCGGGAAAAATCTTTTCTAATCTTTCAATAATTCTCCCTGCCGCCTCTTCTTTTTTATCCTCATATTCATGCTGCGAAAGTCCTTCCCACTGTTCTATCCAACTCGAAGTAAAAGCGTGAACTATGTGATATCCTGCAGGAGCTAAATCTGCGTCAAGCACGGTTGGAATTGACACCAAAACAGTTCCCTCTGGCGCTTCCATTTTATCCCACTCTTCTAACAAAATGTGGTGGCAGGCGCTACCAGCAGGGATTACGCTTGCTTCTACTCCCAAATGCAAACTCAAGAAACTGGGGGCTTTTTGATAGCGCTGCTGCCATTTCTTCTCGCTAGCGGGCATCTCTTCTGCGGGCAGCAATTTTTCAAAAGTATCCCACCGCGTGGCGTTAGAAACTATCCGCTTGGCCCGGTAAACTTCGCCGGTGGCTAACTCGACTCCGACAGCGCGGCCGTTTTCTGTAATAATTTTTTTCGCTTTAGCTTTGTATTGAATTTTCCCGCCGCATTTTTCTAATCCTTCTACTAATTTTTGGGCGATTTGACCGACTCCGCCTTTGGGATAATTGATGCCACCGTAATGTCTGTCGGAAAATACCATTCCGGCGTTAATCATCGGCGTTAAGTCCGCAGGTACTACAGACCAGTAGTAGCATTCCATGTCGATAAATTTCAGCAAAGTAGGGTCTTTTATGTAGCGCCGCGCAATGTCGCCAGTATTTTGAGGCAGATATTTTACTAATCCCAAACACGCTAAAGGATTCTGAAAAAAGACTCGGACTAGATATCCAGGTTCTTCTAGGGATAGCAATTCCATCCCGTTGAGGCAGTTAAAGACGTTCCAGCATTCGCCGTAAAATTTGTGGATTCCTTCGCGTTCGTGAGGGAACCTGTCTGTTAATTCTTGCAAGTATTTATCATAAGCCTGGGGAACTTCAAGTTCTAAGCCACTGGGTAAGTGATAGTGAAGTTGTACGGGGTCGGGAATGGTTTCTAGGGTGACGTTGACTGCTTTCAGGGCGCGGGTGAGGAGGTTGGTGGTGCCACGCTGTCCGAAACCAAAAATCATGGATGCGCCGACATCGAATCTGTAGCCTTCTCGATCGAAATATCCAGCGCTACCCCCCGGAATTGTATAGCTTTCGAGCACTAAAACTTTGACTTTCTTAGCGGCTAGCTGGGTGGCAGTCACGAGTCCACCAATGCCGGAACCGATGACAATCACATCAAACTCTTGCTGTGTAGGGTGGGAGTTGGGAGAAAATAACTGGGATTGGGTAGGAGCTGACATTAGGTTAAAAATCTTAATAATTTCCATAATATTACAGTCGATCGCTCTAGAAGGAAGAAGGCACGACACGGATTTTGATACGGATACACGGATTAATTATCGATCGTCAGGCATTCGTCAGATGTTGAACGAATATTAATTACCCGATTCCCGATTCCCGATTCCCGATTCCCGATTCCCGATTCCCGATTCCCGATTCCCGATTCCCAACGCCCGATGCCCCAGCTTCAAAAAAAAATGCGGGAACAGTCTACCATTGCCGACTGCCCCCGTCTGCCGATCCTTTGAGAGGAGAACACTAAAAATCACTATAATCTTATTGCTAATTTATGTCAATACTATTAGAAAAATATTTCAATAAGCTCATGGAGGTGGATCGGCGAATGGGTTCTAACTCCATCTCTGGCTTGTATGCGCCCTCAAGGATGTGATAAGTTGCACAGAGCGATCGATCGCCCGTTGGGGAAGCCCTCGAAGAAGATCGATCGCACCCCATAAAATCCTTCAAACCTAGCAATCTCCCCAATTTCCTAATGTCCCTGCAACTGCGCGTTTACGTTCCTCCACATCCGTTAATTAAACACTGGCTGGCTGTTGCCCGCGACGCCGCCACCCCATCGGTACTTTTTCGTTCTGCGATGACGGAATTGGGAAGGTGGCTGGCTTACGAGGCGATTCGAGAATGGCTGCCGACAGTGGAAACCACAGTGCAGACGCCTTTGGCAGAATGTCCGGCGGCTTTTATCAACCCGGAAGCTCCGTTAGTTGTGGTACCGATTTTGCGGGCGGGTTTGGCTCTGCTCGAAGGAATTCAGACGGTTGTACCGCTGGCTTCGGTTTACCACCTAGGCATGGCAAGAAATGAGGAGACGCTGCAACCGACTTGTTATTTGAACAAATTGCCGGCGCAGTTTAACCCGGAAACGCGGGTGATAATTAGCGAGCCGATGCTGGCGACTGGCGGCACGATTATAGCGACAATGCAGGAATTGACGAAGCGGGGAATTGACCCGAGCTTGATTCGGATTATCTCTGTGGTGGCTGCTCCTCCGGCTTTGAAGAGGCTGAGTGCAGAGTACCCGAGTTTGATGATTTACACGGCCACGATCGACGAAATAGTCAACGAACAGGGCTTTATTGTACCTGGTTTGGGAGATGCGGGCGATCGAACTTACGGCACATAAACCAGTCAGTGAGTCAATTTTAGATTTTAGATTTTAGATTGACTCGACAGATAAGTCTGGGGGCTTGTAGGCGTCAGCCAATTTTAGATTTTAGATTGACTCGACAGATCGATCTGGGGGCTTGTATCCCTTTTTGGGTGCGGTGAGTTGTTCCAGGAATCAGTTGCTCAAATCAGTGGCAAAAAAGATGACCCTGGTTTGGTAAAAGCACGCACAGAGAAAGTTAGAATCAAAAGTACAAGTCAAAAATAAATAGCTTTTAGCACTCATTGCCTGTGAAACTTGATTCTGTTCCGCCAAGCTTGTCTGCTTCTGACTCAGTAAACCTCAATTATGATTTGCCACAACAGGTACAACTACAAATAAAAGAGGTTACTGATATTTGTGCTGCTTTAACCCCGGAGCCCGCTGAACTCTCAGTGACTGTAAATCCCGATATTTGTCAGGAACAAAAGAAACTAAAGTCGAAGCACTGGGCAATTTTTGCTTCGACTTTTGCAACTATTTTTTTAGCTGAAATTGGAGACAAAACTCAGCTAGCAGTTTTGTTGATGACGGCTGAATCTCGAAATCCTTGGATCGTTTTTGCGGGTGCGGGTTCGGCTTTGATAGCAACCAGTTTGCTGGGGGTGCTGCTGGGAAGGTGGCTGGCTAGTCGGATTGCTCCGAGAACTTTGGAGAGAGCAGCCGGAGTGATTTTGCTGGCAATTTCGGCGGTTTTGCTGTGGGAAGTGCTGGGTTAATTGTCTGCTTTGTCGGTAAGTCCTAGATTTCTACAATAGCTAACTAAGAACTAAAAAAAACATGGACTGGCAACTTTTGGGACTAAGTTTTATTACAGTGTTTTTGTCAGAACTGGGAGACAAAAGTCAATTAGCTGCGATCGCCCTGGGCAGCAGTTGTAACTCGCCGCGGGCTGTATTTTTCGGTACGGCGTCGGCGCTGCTGCTGGCGAGTTTAATCGGCGTGGGCATTGGCTTCAGCACGGCAGAGGTGTTGCCGGAACGACTGGTAAAGGGACTCGCGGCGATCGGATTTGCGGTAATGGGTTTGCGCTTGCTGTGGCCAAAAGCAGATTTACCGGAAGCATCCGAGTAGGGCGTGGCGTCAGTCGATTTTAGATTTTAGATTTACTCCACAGATGAATCTGGGAGTTTGAACAAGAGTCTAAATTTTTGCTCTCTCCACAACAGGAGTCGTTCGCAAGTATCCGTTTTTGTGCGGTAAAAAAACTCGTAAATATAGTTATCTCAAATTTGTTAGCAGCGGAATTATTCCTATCTCTCTTCTAGATCTCTGCGTCAATCCATTGTCATCTGCGGTTAATACATTCTATTTTTTTAACTGCAGATGAGTGCAGATAAACACAGATTAACGCCGATGAGTATTAAATCCGTAAGAGAGCGAATGCCTGCAATTCCAGCCTAGTTTACGAGCACGTCAAAATTTCAAAAATTAGCAGCGGGCGTGAATTCATGCCCGCTGCTCAAGGTTGAGTTTTTCTCAACTCAACCTCTGAGTATTGTGTCAATTACGCTTGGTTTTGGTAGCACCAGCCGATCAGGGTACCGGCAACAGCCAACTTCAGCGCTTCCAATGCAAAATAGCCTTGGTGCAGTAGATTCATCCCCGCAGGCACTTCTGCTGCGGAATCGAACAGATTTAGCTGCATTCCCAAGGCGCTCATTTGGGGTGTCAGGGCGTAGGTGTCAATCAGGGCGATCGCTAGAAGTACCAATGATAATAAAATTGCTGTGCGGCTGCGCTTGCCGAAGTCACTGACTAAATTGCTCAAAACCATCAAACCCGTTGCCACCAGGCCTGAACAGATTAACTCAACGCGGTTGAATCCCCAGAACATTAAATTTCCGGCTGTTGCAAACTCGGGAGATGTCATCATGCCAGATACGTAGAGACTGGGCATAATTACTAAATCCAAAATCAGGCTACCGCTGAGCCAGAAAATTAGGGCCACCATGACAATTGCTTGCCATCGCGGTTTGATTGATTCCACTCTTGATGTTGTAATAGCTGTCATATAATTAGACCCTCTAAAATTTTCTTCGGCCTTTTCTAGAGTTTAACTAACTTTTTTCTAAAATTCTGTTAAGTATTTTTAAATTAATGGTAACTTTTGTGTAACATAGCCTGAAGAATTGTTAAGCTCACTTATGTTTGTCATCACATCGGTTAACTAATACTAATTCGGAAAAAGTACGGAATAAATTAATAATTACTCACAGTACTTATGCACTGCGACCAAAGAAACCTGTTTTTGACTCTGATTAAACACGGTAACGTATTTTTTGTATAAAAGCAGGTTTCTGCGTCCAGAAATAACTCCTAATTTAACTGTATATGCCTAAATTTCAATTATCCTCTTGGTTGCCCCGTCTCCCCCCTCAAGTCTGGATTCTTGCCGCCGGCAGATTCCTCTCCCAAAGCGGCACCGGTTTTACTTTATTTTACGCGCCGATATTTTTTGTCGATGGCGTCGGTTTATCTGCTACTGCTGTTGGGATTGGTTTGGGTAGCGGTTCAGTTTCGGGAATATTCGGCAGAATTTTGGGCGGTTCTTTTTGTGATTCAAAATTTTGGGGAAGGCGGCGAACTTTACTGCTGGCGGCAGTTATTTCGGCGGCGGCTTCTTTTGTACTGGCGGCGACTAATGATTTCGTTGGCTTAATTGCGGGCAATTTACTGATGGGTTTGGGTGTGGGTTTGTATTGGCCTCCAACCGAGACGATGGTGGCGGATTTAACGGAGGGCGAACAGCGACAGGAAGCTTTTGCTTTGACGCGGCTGGCTGATAATTTGGGTTTGCAAGTTGGGATTATTTTGGGCGGTTTGTTGATTGCAGTAACGGGGAACTATCGATCGCTCTTTATTATTGATGGTATCTCATTTTTAGTGCTGTTTGCGGTGGTGGCGATCGCGATCGCCGAAACCTACAAACCAGCTAATCCAGCGGATAGAGGCAAAAAAAATCGGGAAAATGGCTGGATGGTGGCGCTGAAAGATCGAAGTCTTCTAGTTTATGCTTTAGTAAATACTCTGTTCACATTATATATTTCCCAAATCCAAACCACAATGCCGCTGTACTTTAGCAAGTTTGTCGCGGTGGGGACATCGGGAAAAGGCTTTTCAACAGGTACAATTACCGTTTTATTTGCTTTTAGCACGTTTTTAACTGTGGCTTTGCAACTGCCGGTTGTTAAAGCTTTGAGACCATTTTCCCACTCGAAAGCTTTGATGATTTCTGCGCTGCTATGGGGAATGGGATTTATCGCGATCGGCTTGACGGGAATGGCTGCAACTGGCAATCTATTTTTAGCTGTTTTAGGCTTGAGCTTTTTGTCGGTGGCGACTGTTACTTATACGCCTTTTGCTTCGGCTTTGGTGGTGGATTTAGCGCCGGAGTCTTTGCGCGGCGTGTATTTGGCGGTTAGTTCTCAGTGTTGGGCGATCGGCTATTTAATCGGGCCGCCGCTGGGCGGTTTGGCTTTGGATAGAGGTAAATGGGCCGCGGATAATTTTTGGTTGGGTTTGGCTTTGAGTGTGATTGTGGCTGTGGTTATTTTGCAAAAGCTCGATCGAATGTTGAAAAGTAGAATCTAATCTTGAGTTGTTGGTTTAGGACTAAGACAAAAAAAACCCGGTTTCTGCGTCAATATCTCTCGGTTCGATACCACGATTTTTCAGATAAACCGGGTTTGTGACCCCGCGTGCGTCCAAGACTTTAGTTGTTAGCATTAACAGTCAACTGTCAACTGTTAACCGTCAACTAACTAATTTATTTTCGTCGATCGCCCAATTTGCGGTAAACTTCTCTCAAATCAACTTGATGGTGAGCCAAAGCAACCAAAGCATGATAAAATAAATCGGCAACTTCCCCAGCAATCCCGTCTTTGTCGTCATCTTTGCAAGCCATCACAACTTCCGCCGACTCTTCGCCAATTTTCTTGAGAATCTTGTTGTCGCCGCCCTCGAACAACTTGCAAGTATAAGAACTTTCGTTAGGATTGTCGCGGCGATCGCAAATTACGGCAAATAATTGAGATAACATATCCCCTGGCGGCGGTGAAATTTCCCCATCAACTTGGTGAAAACAACTTCTTTCTCCTGTGTGACAAGCAATATCTCCGACTTGTTCGACAGTGACTAGCAAAGTATCACTATCGCAGTCGTAACGCAGCCCTTTGACATTTTGAACGTGTCCCGAAGTCGCCCCTTTGTTCCAAAATTCAGCGCGCGATCGACTCCAGAACCAAGTTTGCCCAGTAGAGAGCGTTTTTTGCAGGGACTCCCGATTCATCCAGGCCATCATTAACACTGTACCGTCCAAATAATCTTGGACGATCGCAGGCACTAAACCCCGATCGTCGTAACGAATCTTTTCAATTGGGATCGATCGGCTCAAACTTGATAAATCAGTAGTAGACATAATTTTATTTCAACTTGGTAAGATAGATTAACGCTTTCCTGTCGGAGATTTTTTTAATTAACCGCAGAGAACGCAGAGGACGCAAAGGAAGAGAGAAGATTGAGCAAGGGATGGGTAAATTGTCAAGAACTCTTTTACAAAAAATTACACTTTAGGGCGATCGATGTGGGTGCGACAAAGCCTAAAAAACCCAAGCTAGTATTGCTACTCATTGGTTTGTACCCTAAAATCTACTAGAATAGTTTCCTTGAATCGACCTAACCTTTATGTTGAACTGGCTATAAAATTATTCTACCAACAACAGACGTTCACTAAGGAGAAAACATTGGTTTCCACAACCTTGAAAACGACCAAATCAGAAGAAATTTTCGCTGCAGCCCAGAAGTTGATGCCAGGTGGCGTCAGTTCCCCCGTGCGCGCCTTCAAATCCGTAGGCGGACAGCCCATCGTCTTTGACAGGGTAAAAGGAGCCTACATTTGGGATGTTGACGAAAACCAATACATTGACTACGTAGGCACTTGGGGCCCAGCCATCTGCGGCCACGCCCACCCGGAAGTCATCAAAGCCCTGCACGAATCTTTAGAAAAAGGTACGAGTTTCGGCGCACCATCGGTGTTGGAAAACGTACTGGCCGAAATGGTCATCGATGCCGTTCCCAGCATTGAAATGGTGCGATTTGTCAACTCCGGCACCGAAGCCTGTATGGCCGTTTTGCGGCTGATGCGAGCTTTCACCGGACGCGATAAACTGATTAAATTTGAAGGCTGCTATCACGGGCACGCCGATATGTTCTTGGTAAAAGCCGGTTCCGGCGTCGCAACTCTGGGCCTTCCCGACTCCCCGGGCGTCCCGAAATCCACTACTGCCAATACCCTCAACGCTCCCTACAATGACTTAGAAGCAGTCAAAGCTTTATTTGCCGAAAATCCCGGCGAGATAGCAGGTGTAATTCTCGAACCAGTGGTGGGCAATGCCGGTTTTATTACCCCGGATGCAGGCTTTCTCGAAGGTTTGCGGGAAATTACTAAAGATAACGGTGCTTTGTTAGTTTTTGATGAAGTAATGACCGGTTTCCGCATCGCCTACGGCGGAGCTCAGGAAAGATTCGGTGTCACCCCGGATTTGACTACTTTGGGTAAAGTTATCGGTGGCGGTTTGCCGGTGGGAGCTTACGGGGGAAGGCGGGATATTATGGGGATGGTTGCTCCTGCTGGCCCAATGTATCAAGCGGGTACGCTGTCGGGAAATCCTTTGGCGATGACTGCTGGGATTAAGACTTTGGAATTGCTGCAAAAACCCGGCACTTACGAACAGTTGGATAAGATTACCAAAAAACTGTCTGACGGATTGCTAAAAATTGCTAAGGAAGCCGGACACGCGGTTTGGGGCGGGCAAATTAGCGGGATGTTTGGCTTGTTTTTTGCGGCTGGCCCGGTTCACAATTACGAGGATGCGAAGAAGTCGGATTTGACGAAGTTCAGCCGCTTTCACCGGGGAATGTTGGAGCACGGAATTTATCTTGCTCCTTCGCAGTTTGAGGCTGGATTTACTTCTTTGGCTCATACTGACGAAGATATCGATCGAACTTTGGCGGCAGCGCGTGAAGTGATGGCAAATATTTAACGTGTGTAGTAAGGATGTTCGTTCTTAAAACTCAGGAATAAATAATTAAAGTCCTTGCTGTTTATTGGCAGTAAGGACTTTAATTTTTAACTGCTTTATTAAATAAAGTCCTGAATCGTATACTGAGTATTCAGGACTAGCTCTTAATCAGGTTTACAGTCTTTTTTACTAGATCTGCACAGGGTAATTTCAGTTTAAAGGCGTGAGGAAATTACAAATTAGTAATTATAGAAGCTCTCTACTTTACGGTAGCTATCCCTAACTTAGCTCCCTTAATTCGGCGTAATCGATCCATAACTTCCACAACATTTCCGTGATTGACGCTTCTATCCGCATTCAGCACAATTAATGAGTTCGGATTTGACCCCATTACCTGTCGCACTGTACTCTCAATCTGCTCTAAGTTGACTGACTTTTTATCAACCATTAATTTTCCCTGAGCATCAATGGTGACGGTAATTTTAGCAGGCGAGTCCTGAACTTGAGAGGTTGCTGCTTTCGGTAAATTTACGGGTAGACCCTCGGATTTGGATAAAGACAAAGAGGAAACAATGAAAAACGTCAATATGGCGAAGGTTACATCAATCAGTGGCACGATGTTGATCTGGGGAATACTATCAGGTTCATCGGGTAGGCGCATACTTAGACTCTCTTGGTAGTTTTTCGTAGTGGTGACGGTACAATAGCTCTAGCTGGCCTCCGGCTTCCTGCATAAAAGCTATCTGCTGTAAGTAAAACCCACGAAACATATTAGCAAATACGAGTGTAAAGATTGCCACCACTAACCCCATTGCCGTAGAAACGAGGGCTTCGCTAATCCCCCCAGTAACGCCCGCGGCATTGGTGCCTGCTGCATCTCCCAGTTTGAGGGAGTCAAAGGTGGTAATTAGGCCCAAAACTGTTCCGAGCAACCCAAATAGCGGGGAGAGGGTGATAATGGTGTCAAATATTGTATTGAATCGCTTCAAAACGGGGATTTCTGCCTGAGCTGCACTTTCTAAGACCAAACGAAATTCTTCGATGTTGGGCGAGTCTAATTCTAAAGCTTCTAAAAAAATTCTGGCTAACGGCAAATCAGCGTTTACTTGTAACTTTTTGATGGCGGAATCCGGGTTTTGAGTGTAAAGTCTTAGCACTTCCCGGACGACCCGCCGCTGTCGCTGATTCACTTTAAACCAAAAGAAAAGACGCTCTAAAATCAGTGCGACTGCTGCGATTGACGAGGCAAGCAGCGGCCAAGAAACAATGCCCCCAGCGCGAAAAATGTAAATGAAATTATCCATTAGTTTGTATTCTCGTTAGCTGTGTTGAGTGATCGCAAGCTGCCTAATGGTGCAATTAGCCCGATCGAAGGCTGGTAGAGTTTCTGCGTCAAGTCAGCACAAGTGATTCAGGCTGCGAATTGTTTCACTCAAGCGCGATCGCGATCGCACAAACGCACTACCTGTATGTGACTATCTTCGTCTGTACCCAAAATGCTCCTAATGCGATCACGACCGAGATCGCGACAGATTGTTCTGCCAGTGCTTCTTTGCTAACTATTTGCGTTAGGACTTGACAATAATCTTCAATAATTTAAAAGATTCTCAACTAGGTTTCCACAAAATTCAGGGTTTGTCAAGTCATGCTCCACCTTTTTAAATAAAAATAACATATGAAATATATAAACATAATGAGTTTTACTTATTAAATAATTTTTATAAAAAGCTTGAGAATGTGGAAATTTGTTGGTATATTACGGGCTAGAGTATTGCAATTAAGGCATTTTTGAACCTTCCCCTAGCAGAATCAGAACATTGACAGCGCCCATAAGAGCAAGGTAGACGCCCCCAAAGGAAATGCTGATTGGTAGCGTCTAGTGGCTATCTCAAAATTAAATAATGAAAATTAATTGCAAGAGTCTTGAACAGGGTGACAGTCTTCTTATAGGATGGGTAGGTTCATCATTGATAGCAAGCTCAACAGGCTGTTGATAGCTTGTTTCTGGTTATGTCGGGGAGCCAGCGAGGATGTTGTCATCCATAAAGGAGATTGAGAAGGCATGAGTTTTTCAAATATTTCGGCGACGCAAAGACAACAACAAGAAGAAGCTCTCAAAAAAGCTCTGGCGATCAGTCTGTTAGCCTCAAGCTTACTGCACGGCGTCGCGCTGCCGTTGAGCCTTAACTTGGTCAAACCTGCTGAATTTGCAGAGGAACCCATTGAAGTTGTTGTGCTTGATGAGCCCAAAGTAGAGGAAACCCAGCCAGAGCCGACTATTCCAGAAAAGGTATCTCCCCCACCTGAGACTTTCAAACCAGAACCGCCACCAGAGCCAACTCCCGCAGAGGAGCCACCGGTAGCGGTAACACCACCGCCGATTCCAGAGGAGCCACCCGTAGCGGTAACACCACCGCCGATTCCAGAGGAGCCACCCGTAGCGGTAACGCCACCGCCGATTCCAGAGGAGCCACCCGTAGCGGTAACGCCACCACCAATTCCAGAGAAGCCACCCGTAGCGGTAACGCCACCGCCGATTCCAGAGGAGCCTTCCCCCCCACCTCAACAGGATTTTAATTCCCCAGAAACTCCTAAAACCCCGATCGCCACCGAACCCGAAACCCCCTCGCCCGATCCTCCAAAAATCGATCGCCCCAGCACAACGGCAAGCCAGGACCCCCCTCCCAGCGAACCACCCGTTGCCGCCTCCCGCCCCAAGGGTGCTGCAAGTTCCACAGACTTTACAAATGATGCTGGAAATCCCAACTCCTCAGACAGCCCTGAAAAAAATAACCCGCTCTCGTCATCTGCTTCGGCGGGTAGCGGGGAGCCTTCCTCAGAGCCATTAAATCCTTCTTCCGGGCCCATACAGCGATCGCCCGCGGCTGGCTCGCCAGTCACAGCTAGTAGGCCAGGAGGCCGCGCCAATTCTGGAAACGCGATCGGGGATGTAGGAAACCTCGCCTCCTCTGATAGTCCCGGAGGAAGTGCGTCGAACTCACCATCCGGTGCCAGCAAAAATGGCGACATACCTTCGGATGAGCCATTTGCGGCTGGTTCGGGGCGATCGGCCCGAACGCCTGGGGCTGGTTCGCCAGTCACGACCACCAGGCCAGGAGGCGGCGGCAATTCTGGAAATGCGATCGGAGGTTTAGGAAACCTCGCCTCATCTGGTACCCCTGGAGGTGGAGGCCCTGGAGGTGGAAGCCCTGGAGGAAGTGCGTCGAACTCATCACCCGGTGGAGGTGGAAATGGCGGCGGGGGTTCGTCAGAGCCATTTGGCAGCGGTTCGGGGTCGATGCCAAAACCGACAAATCCAAGAAGAGGGGGGAGTCCTTCGCGCCCTTCCGGCCCGCCTCCGGGCACTTGCATTAGCTGCGATAAACCTGAATATCCGAGCGCAGCCAGACAAGAAGGGCGACAAGGCCGAGTGGAAGTCATTTTTGACATTGACCCCAACGGTAAGGCATTCAACATCGCGATCTTGACTTCGAGCAAGTACGACGACTTCGATCGCGCAGCGATTAAAACAGTAGAAAGATGGAAATTTGCCTCATCAGAGAGTGGCATTCAAAGAAAAACAGCATTTATTACCTTCCGGCTCAATGACTAGAGATTTTTTTGAGACTCTAGCAATTTGGCTGGCAATTCTATAGCACCGTCCAAGGAATAGCAAAGTTAAAAGTTGAATTTTTTGTGAATTATGAATTTGGGAATGTCGTCAGTAATATTAAGTAAACTCCAGCGAGTTGGACTCGCTCTATTACTTGGTTCCAACTTGGGAATTGCTTTGTTGTTTGCCAACCCTCACAGCGCAATGGCAGGAGTAATTACTTTACCCGATGGCGGACGTTGCGAGGGAGAATTGAGTGAGGGAAAACTCAGCGGCCCCGGCATCTGTCAATATGCCAACGGCGATCGCTACGAAGGCCAATTTCTCAACGGTAAACCTCACGGTCAAGGCATCTATACCTTTAAAGAAGAAGGTCGATACCAAGGAGAATTTGGGGATGGGGAATTCAACGGTCAAGGTGTCCGCGAATTTGCTAACGGCAACCGCTACGAAGGAAGTTTCAAAAACGGTGAGTTCGACGGTACAGGCACTTTTACCTCAACTAACGGCATTCGTTACGAAGGCTCTTTCACCAATGGTTCTCCCAGCGGTCGCGGGGCTTTTACGTTGAGTAACGGCACTCGTTGCGAAGGAGATATTAAAGAAGGAAAAGTTAGCGGCAAAGGCGTCTGTCAATATGCTAATAAGAACCGCTACGAAGGAGAGTTGCTGAATAATCTACCTCACGGGCAGGGAATTTATACCTTTGCTGAAGGAGGTCGTTATGAGGGGCAATTTAGTGAAGGGCAGTTTCACGGTAAAGGGGTTCGCGAATATCCAAACGGCAACCGCTATGAAGGAGAGTTTGTCAAGGGCAATACTCAAGGTCAGGGGTTGTTTACTTTTAAAGAAGGGGGACGTTATCAAGGGCCGTTTGACAATGGAGAGTTTAGTGGTGAAGGTGTCCGCGAGTTCGCCAATGGAGATAGCTATAAAGGCACTTTTGTCAAGGGTAAGATGAGCGGGAAAGGAGTTTACATTTTTAAGAATGGCGATCGCTGCGAAGGCGAATTTAGCGATGGTCAGTTCAACGGCAAAGGTACCTGCATTTACGCTAATGGCGATCGCTATCAAGGTGAATTCCTCAAGGGGCAAAAACACGGTCAAGGTTTGTACATCTATGCAGACGGAACGAAGGTAGAGGGAAATTGGCAACAGGGGCAGCTTCAAAAATAAGCTTATAAGCTATCTCCCCCTACTTGTTTCCTCCCCTCCTCACCAATGACATTAATGCGCTTTGCAGTCGGCACACCGGCGTTTTATAGCGCTTTTCAATTTGGTGAGGGTAGGGGAGGGCTTGTTTTTTCACATCCGATTTACATAGAGTGTTTTTTCGGATTTTCTGGATTTCTCGAAGAGGTGGTATTTTTTAACCGCAGATGGACGCAGATGGACGCAGATAGACGTAGATAGGTTACGTTTCTGGGCATCGGATTTGGTATAGTTTTTTCTCTCTCCATAAAAGGGCTTGAAATCCTCGGCGTTTTGTTCGTGCAGCTTGTTGAAAAGGCTGCCATGTCTAAGTTTAACCCTAGCAAATTAATTTCCAGTGTTTCTACAACTAAAAAAACAAAGCCGACGGATTGCCTCGTTATTAATGAGTTTTATTTTAGTTTTGCTCCTCAATAATGGGACTCAATCCGCGCCTAAAATTGGCAATCAAATTCTTTGGGATACCTATGGAATTCCACACATTTACGGATAGAATAGTAAAAGCCTTTTCTACGCTTTCGGGTGGCGCAGATGCAAAGTCACGGTAATCTGATTTTGCGTCTTTACGGGCAAGAGGCAGAATTTGGGGGCGAAGATTATCTGGAATCCGATTTCTGGGTGCAAACTATGGGAATTCCTAATCGCGCCAAGGCGTGGTATGAATTACAAAATCCGATTTTTCGCAACTATCACGATGCTTTTGTTGGCGGAATGAATGCCTATGCAAAAGAACACCCAGAGGCGCTAACCGAAGAATTAAAGGTAGCATTGCCCCTCAAACCGGCAGATGTATTGGCACACAAGCAACGTGTCATGAATTTTACTTTTATAGTCGAGCCAGATAGCGTTGAAAATCTTGCTGAAAATGACACCACCAAAGGCTCTAATGGTTGGGCGATCGCTCCTTCGCGCTTTGAAAGCGGCAATGCCATGCTATTGGCAAATCCTCACCTTCCTTGGTCGGATTTATATTTATGGTACGAAGCGCAACTGATTGCCCCAGAAATTAACGCTTACGGACCGACTCTCGTCGGATTTCCTTTATTAACGATCGCCTTTAATGACAATTTGGGATGGACTCATACTGTCAACACTCACGATGGCTGGGATGCCTATGAATTGCCCCTCGCTAACGATGGCTATCGCTTCGATGGCGAAGTCCGAAAATTTGACAGAGAAGAGAAGGTTTTAAAAGTCAAAGAAAAGAATGGGAACTTGCGATCGGAATCTATAGTCGTGCGGCGTTCTGTTCACGGGCCGATTGTCACAGAAAAACAGGGCAAAGCGATCGCCCGGCGCGTTGTCGGACTCGAACAGTCCGGTGCTTTAGAGGAGTGGTGGGATATGGCGCGGGCAAGGAATTTCAATGAATTTGAGGCTGCTTTAAAGCGCTTGGAAATTCCTATGTTTACCGTCATGTATGCCGATCGTGAGGGGCATATCATGCACTTGTTTAACGGTCAAGTCCCCATACGCAAAAAAGGAGATTTTAAATACTGGTCAGGCACGATTCCAGGCAATACGTCAGAGACTTTGTGGAGCAAAAATCATCCCTATGCGGATTTGCCGCGCGTTGTCGATCCGCCCAGCGGTTGGTTGCAAAATACTAACGATCCGCCTTGGACGACGACGTTTCCCAGCGCGCTCGCACCCGATAATTATCCCGCCTACATGGCACCGCGCGGCCCAATGGATTTGCGATCGCAGCGATCGGCAAAAATGCTCTTAGAAGATGACAAAATCTCTTTCGATGAATTGATGCAATACAAACATTCTACTCAGTTAGAACTCGCCTATCGCCTCCTCGATGATTTAATTCCCGCCGCACGCCAAGGCAGTGAAAAAGCGCGCCGCGCTGCGGAAGTTCTCGCGACTTGGGATCGGAAAGTCGATGCTGAGAGTCGCGGTGCGGTGCTGTTTGCCTTTTGGAAAGAAGCGATGGATGCCGATCGGTAGTGGAGGTAACTTATGGCGCGTTAGATGTGGCATGGGGGGAAGTCTTCCGATTGCCTGGGGTGGCGAATCTGCCTGCAAATGGAGCTGACGGTGCTTTGGGTGTATTTCGCTCAGTATGGTTCGCTCCTGGGAAGGACGATCGCTTTCAAGCGGTTGCGGGCGATTCTTTTGTGGCTGCGATTGAGTTCTCAAATTCGGTGAAAGCGATGGCGCTAAACCGTTACGGTAACGCCACTCAACCTGGTTCGCCCCACGCCGGCGATCAGTTGCAGCTTTTTGCTCGCAAGGAATTGCGCCCTGTATGGTGATCGGAAATTGAAGCTCACCTGAGTTCGCGCCAGAAACTCTAGAAGAAGGAAGTTCGGCAACGGATTGTGTAACGGATGTAACGGATGTAACGGATGTAATATCGTGCGATTCGTTTAGCAGAAATTAAGCTTAAAAGCTTATGAGAAAGCTAGCCTAGCTGATTAGCTAGTGATAACTGATTACATTTGTAGGTGAAGTCCCTGAGACAAGTCCTACCCCGCAAGTGGAGCGGTGAAAGCATATCCCCTACTTTAGAGAACAGCAACCTCTAGGGTAAAGCGGGGGTAAAAAGCAGAACTACTACTAGCCAGATGTGGTAACTGCTGAGCAAGAGTGTATGCGTAACGCAAGTAAAGATGTGTTGGAACCATCGTTAATCTGAATGGTCAAATGGCTGATTAAGACCAAGCCAAAACGCAAGGATAGGGCGTTAGCAGTTGATATTCTGACTAACAAGCACCGCCCATAAACCCGGTCGAAAGCATCACGCTGTTATACTCAATCAATGTGTAATCGGAACGAAGTAACTCTTGTATGTTTCTGGGTGAACGACTCCCAGTAGGTTGCTAGCTATATAGCATACGAGAAAAGGATTGTATCAGAAGCAAAAATCCTGTGGTAATAACAGGGACACGCTGACAGATACACGGTAATTCCAAAGGAAAGGATGTGATACCAATTTAATGTGAAGTTGCATATAATAGAAAGATGGCGTTTATGGTGCGTTTTATGGCTCGTTTTTTAAAAATCACAATTGAAGAAGGTGCAAAACTTTTAGAAAAACAACTAAAAAATACTCGTACAGCGAGTCAGAAAGAACGAATACAAGTATTATGGTGGTTAAAAACATGGCAAGTACAGGAACACGCCCGAATTAGCGCATCGTTTGGGTAGAGACAAATCTACGATACCCGCTGGCTACAAAAGTATCGACGTGGTGGATTATCGGAATTATTGTTGGTGAAAAAAGCCCCCGGACAAGTACAACACTTGAGTATTGAGGCCTTAGCAGGACTTAAAGAACGCTTAGCAACAGGAGCCCCTTTCAAAAGCTACGGGGAAATTGTGGAATGGCTAAAAACAGAGTATAATTTAGAACTGACTTATGCAACAGTCTATGCCTGGGCGCATTACCGTCTCCAAGCAAAACTGAAAGTGCCACGTCCGCAAAGTGCTTTAGAGGACGTAGAAGCAGTGGAGCTTTTAAAAAAAACATCATTCCAGCAGTATTGACGTTGCAAAAATATTTTGTTAAGGGTAAAAAGCTACGATATTTGTGTCAAGATGAAACCCGGTTGGGATGAAAAACATTGACAGGAAAATTAATTACAGCCAGGGGGGTAAAACCAGTTGCTCCCATACTATGGAAACGTGAAAATTTTTGGTTGTATGGGGTAGTCGAACCATTGAGTGGCTAACATTTTTGCCAAGAATACACTCATCTTAACGGAGAAAATTTTTAGCAATTTATTGACGCTCTTTCTCTACAATTCGGTGAAGATATGGCCCTTATTCACATGGATAGAGCGGGTGCTCATATCACGAATGAACTATCATGGTCCGAAAATTTAATTCCTGTCTGTCAACCCTCACATAGTCCAGAACTTAATCCAATTGAAAGGGTCTGGGAATATATCAAACATAAACTTGTTGGAGAGGTTTTTACAACACTTGAGCAATTACGAAAGCGATTGAAACAAGTTCTTGAAAAAATCACCCCGCTCGCAAATTAGTTCGTTGTCATCTTACAAGTTTATTCTTGAAGCCCTATTTTATGCAGCTTCATATTAAATTGGTATTACTGATTTAATTGTTTAAGTGTTAAACGGAAATTGAAGTTCTCATTGCCGGAGAACGGCTGAACTTAAAATCTTGAATGGCGTTACCGAACCTTACCTCTTTTCTGTCACTCTCGGAGTATTAAAATAAAAGTGTGAAAAGATAAAAACGCTATAAGTGAGGCATAGCAATGGATGTAGAGTTACAAGTTATCCAACAGTTGGCTAGAGACGCATAATCAACAATCAGAATGATATAGCAATCCTTTAGTTTCAGTTAATGTTTATGGAGCTTCCGTACTTCGGTACTTAGTTTGCTACAATTGAATCTTATTATAACATTTTAGCCTACTAAGTACCGAAGAGCCTTGATTACTGACTAAATCAATCATTAATAAATTCACCTTCACAGATAATCGAGTCTCTGTTCTCCAAATCTTCTTGATTCCATACCGCGTTTAATGCTGCTGAACTTAAGGAAGTTGACATCGTATTTAATGTTGTGTTGTAGTATTCGGCCGCATTATTAAGTTCGACCTGTGGCGCTTCCTTGAAGTACGAATTAATATCAGGCGTACACCTCTGTGCTTGGTAGTATAAATAAGCTTCAGCATTAATGCACATTACATGGTAGAAATCCTTATTGGCTGCCGTAATATCTCCAAGTTTATACAGCGCTAAACCCCGGTTGAGATAAGCTTTAACATAGTTCGGATCGAGTTCCACTGCTTTATCAAAGTCTTCAATTGCAAGCTGCATTTGTCTTAATTTATAGCGAACGCAACCTCTGTTATAATAGGCATAAACATTTTGTGGATCGATGCCGAGTGCAGTGTTGTAATCGGCGATCGCCTGCGTATTGTCTCCTAATTGGTGGTAACAGAGACCTCGATTTATGTAAGCTTTGATATATTTAGGATTCAACCGCAGCGTTTCGTTAAAATTTTCCGTTGCTGCCTCTTTTTCTCCCAAAAGGTAGTAAGCGCGCCCCCGGTTGTAATAGGTTTTATAATTGTGGGAATTGATAGATATAGCTCGATCGTAGTCTTCTATTGCTTCTTCGTAATTTCCTAAATTAGCAAGTACAAGTCCTCGGTTGTTGTAGATAGCGTGGTTGTTAGGCTTATTTGCTAAAGCGCAGTTGAGATCTTCAATGGCTTTTTCGTGTTCTCCGAGATGACGCCAAGCATTGCCTCGATTCAAGTAAGCCTCGAAGAAATTAGGATTGATATCTAGGGCCTTGCTGAGGTCGGCGATCGCTTTTTGGTAGTCTTTCATGTAATAGTAAACCAAGCCGCGATTGTTGTAGGCTTTGGCATCGGCGGGATTGACTTGCAGTATCTCATCGAAGTCCTCAAGTGCCGCTTCATAGTTTCCTTTCTTAGCGCTGTACAAACCACGCTTGTAAAATTGTTTGAGGTTCATAGGTCAACTTTCAGGATTGCTTGATGCTGGGGGGTGATTCCTGTGCAGTCAGTTTTGAGTTCGACAGCCGTTAATCTGTTGAAAGAGCATCCACCCGCAGTCAGAGTAACTCTTAAATGATTCCCGGCAATCTACCTTAGACAGGATTTTTGGTTTATTTTAACAGTAGTTAAATCCTGTTGAAAGGCTCTGCACGTCGGCTGGATTGACTTATTAGTCAGTTCGATTGTTTACCCGATCGACTTTCGCTTAAAAGTCTAGTTTTACTTGGTGCTGTGTGTTTCTTGATGCGGCTGCGATCGGCTCGATCGCGCAATTAAGTTTGAGACCGCTACTCAGTATAAATTGTTGCCAGCAGTCCCACCGAGTAAACTCTATATTTTTTTGACAAACTTCGTCTCAGTATTTGCAGCAGCACGCCTCTACAAACTTTTGTTGCCTAATTACCAATTACCGATTGATTTCCTCTTCGACATAAACCCTCAATTTCTCCAAATCTGGAAGTTCGATCAATTCTTGTTCCTTTTCCTTAACGGAGACGGGCATCATCACAGGTTTACGCTGCTCGATCCAGCAACTCGCCAGCGGTAAAGTTTGTTCCAAATCTTCCAAAGGCCTCGGAATAACCATCACCGCGTTCAACTCGCCAATTCGCTCAGCTTCGTACATCCCGGCCTCTACGGCTACTGCTACATCTGCAACTGCACCGCGAATAATTGCCGTGCACAAACCGGCGCCAATTTTCTCGTAAGCTGCCAAGTGTACGTCTGCGGATTTGAGCATAGCATCGCAAGCACCGACCATTGCCGGAAACCCCCGGGTTTCGAGCAAACCGATCGCCTGATTGCTAAGCCGAGAATAATTGCCACTTTCGGAAAGTTCAGTCAGCCGAAAGCCGATCGGCAAAACCACTTCCAAATTAGCCAAAGGTCTAGGAATCACCAACTTAGAAACAAACTGCCCGAACTGTTCGGCAGTTTGAGCTCCAGCTTCCACAGCCAAACGCACATCCGAAATTCTGCCCCGGACGATCGCCGTACAGTGACCGGAACCAATTTTTTCGTATCCTACTAAAACCACTCCTGCCGACTTCAGCATCATGTCAGCAGTCCCCACAATCGCCGGAAAACTCTTGGTGGATACCAAACCCAAAGCAGTGTCTTTGAAGTATTCCTGGCGCTGCGATCGTTCTTCGTGACTGTTACGATCCGTTTGTCCGTCCATCTTCTATTACCCTTAGAAACTTCCCAAAATAAAAATTTGTTGATAGTTTATAGTTTCTCAGATGAGAAGACAGACTGCACGAGCTACAAGACACAGATTGCTGCGGCAAGGCCTTACAAATTGCTGAGCTACCAATAATATGAGATTACCTATTTATATTTGATCTTTCTGCCTTCAGCATAGCTGCCTTTTGCGGAAATGACGGCTACCCGGAACCGCCCGATAGAGTTTGGCCGTTTTCCTCCGATCGATTAAAAGCTTGCCGGTGCGGAAACAGCGTCCCCAACAGCCGATTGATGTGAGCTTGACCGTACAGAATAGTTGGCGTTTCCCCTGGTTGGGGTGGCTCTGCAGCAGTGGATTCCGGCGGGTCTGGGGCAGTCTCTGGCGCAGTTTGAGGCGGTGTTTGGGCGGGTTGTGGCGGCTCGATCGGCTCGATCGGTCGATCGACTGGTGGCGTAGTGGCTTCGGGGGTTTCTGGTGATCTTGGCGCTGCTGTTGGCGCTGTTGCGGTTGCTTCTTCTGCGGTGGCTTGGCGGCTGGTATCTCCCATTAGAGAACCTGCTGCCATAATTTGCATTTTGTCGATACAAGGATTGATTAGGGTCGTCCCGGCCCCAATACAGGCATTTTCCCCGATCGTTCCCGCACCTACCACCAGCACCCCTGCACCCAGAATAGCGCCCGCCGCGATTTCCAGAGTACCTTCACGGGCGTGAAGGATAACTCCCATGCCGATACACGCACCGGCGGCGATCGATATCCGGCTGCCCGGGTCTGCTAGTAGGATTGCTCCAGGGGCGATCGCCGCACCCTCATTCACAACTACATCGCCACTCATCAAAATCTGAGAGTTGCTACTTAATTGCAGTGGCGATAAATACATTCGACTTCACCATGAAAGGAGCTATTTTTTTCGATAAAACGACTTTAAATTATGGGTTTTCTCGACTGATAAATTTAACCATGTCAATCTAAGAAACGATAATTTACTAATACTGAGAAGCTTGATGCTTTAACGTTTTATAGAAACTTTCAGAAGATTCTAGATTTTGACCAACATTTCTCAATCGAGCTTTTTTACTATCTCAAATCCAACTTCAATCCGCTTGGATTTCTCCCGTGGACACCTGTGTGAGGGCTTAACGGGAGAAACAAGCTAATTACCAGGCAAATTAAGGTCGTTGGATAATTTCTTCGAGTACCCGGCGCTTCGCTTTGGAGTCGATGCCCAGCAAACGGACGTACTCGCCGCTGTGTTCTTTGAGACAGCTTTCGAGGGCAGAAATCACTTCAGATTCGCGGTTGGATGAGATCGGGGCGCAACTGCTCCAAGAACCGGTGCGGAAACGGCGCGCGTCGGCGTGTTCCGTGCCAATTTTGTAGCCTTGGGAAAGCAGGTTGCGGATTTGGTCGATCGTCTTGCCGGTCAAACTTCCGCTGCTGGCAGAACCAGTCGAAGCTGCTTTGTATCCCGAAGTTGCTGCCGGCTTAGCCGATTGAGCCACGGGTCCGTCTGGACGCTGAATAAGTTCTTCAACGACACGCCGCTTAGCTTTCGGGTCAATCCCGATCAAGCGCACGTACTCGCCCGGGTACTGATTCATCACAGCTTCCAAAGCGGCGATCGCCTCAGATTCGTTTCTGACTTGCAGCGAAGCCCCGCTTTGCCAAGAACTGGTGCGGAAGCGGCGCGCGTCGGCGTGTTCCGTACCCACTTTGTAGCCTTGAGCTAGCAAGCTGCGAACCTGAGCCACTGTTTCGGCACTCAATTTTCCATTCGACACGGAACCGCTATTGTGGTATGAAGCTTGTGCAACTTTACCGTTAGATTGGTGAGTTTTCGCACCGTTAGAACCGTTAGAGCCGTTGTCTCCCGGTCTTTGGACGATTTCTTCTAGTACGCGGCGCTTGGCTTTGGTGTCAATCCCGATCAAGCGCACGTATTCTCCTTGGTGTTCAGCCATGCAAGCTGACAAAGCCGCGATTACTTCTGAGTCGCGGGTTGAGGAAATCGGGCCGCAAGTACGCCAAGAACCGGTACGGAAGCGGCGTGCGTCGGCGTGTTCTGCTCCCACGCTGTATCCTTGGGCTAGTAAATTGCGGATGCTATCGGCAAGAGTTGGACTCAATTGGGTGCCGGCATGGGTAGAATATTTGGTTTGATTCATATTTGGGTTGGTACTTTTCTCGTTGCGAATTGGTGCTAGACAGGCGATGTTCTCAGCGCAGCGATAACCCGTTCTCAGAGCGTCATTGATGCCGATGACATGGGTCGCAAATTGAATGTCAGAATCTTGAACGTCAGGCAAGCGATCGGCTTGCTTCTGATTAGTGATAATGGCTCCCGAAGGTACGTACTTACCGGGGGGGATCTCCACATCTTTAATTAGTACGTGCATCATGACAATGCAGCCGTTGCCCACTCTGGCATTGAACACCGTAGAGCGAAAGCCGATAAAGCAGTTGTCGCCCACGTAGGCAGGGCCGTGAATTAAACTCATGTGGGTGAGGGAAGTATTTTTCCCCACCCACACAGAATAGGATTTGTCGTCGTCTCCTGTGACTCGGCCTTGTTCTAGGCCGTGAATCACTACTCCGTCTTGAATGTTGCTTCCTTGTCCGATATAAAACGGAGTGCCTTCATCGGCGCGGATAGATGTCCCGGGGGCAATCATCACATTAGAACCGATCTGCACATCCCCAATAATGTTAGAAAAGGAATGTACGAAGGCGGTATCGTGAATTTTGGGCTCAGCCAAGTTTTTCGACCAAGGCGTCGGGGGAGCCGCAACGTTGCGGACTGCCATAAATTAAGTTCTCCTAAACTGAAAAATCTTTTTGTTAGTTGTTAGTTGTTAGTTGTTAGTTGTTAGGTGTTAGTTGTTAGTTATTTTTCCACTAACTGCTAACTGCTAACGGTTGCAACTAGCCGTATGGGTCGTCTTTTTTACTGTAAATGAGGCGGTTTTCTACATTGACAGTATCTATAATGCCTACTACCAGAGCATCGATCGGACGGTTTTCGCTTCCGGGCGCGATCCGGGCTGCGCTGCCTCGGGTCACTAAAACCCATTCATCGATACCAGCGCCCACACAGTCAGCGGCTACCTCATAGCCGGGAACTGGCGAACCCTCCTCATCAATGAATTGCAGCAGTAGAAATTTCGATCCTCTCAGCGTCGGCTCTTTTTGGGTACTGACAACTGTGCCGAGAACTTTGGCCATTTGCATTTTAGGTAATAGGTAATAGGTAATTGGTAATTGTCATTTTTTCACTGTCACTTGTCTTTTTTTAATTAGCTTTCCTCAGTCCGCTGTCCGCCTTTTAGAGCTTCGTCTAGTAACTAATCACTCATGACCGATGACTGATGACTAATAACCAATATCCCATACCCACCTCAATTAAAAATTAAAAATGCTAAATCAAAAACATCGCGATTTTTAATTTTTAATTACCAAACGCCCCTAACAGCCGTGAAGCGAAGCTATCCCGTAGGGAATCGCCTATCTTATGATCTGTTGAGAGGGCGAATGCCGCTGACGCCTTCACGGAACTGTTCTACAGCTTCGGTATAGCGAATCGGCAACACGTATTCTAAGTTTTCGTGAGGGCGGGCGATAATGTGGGTGGACATCACTTGTCCGCCGTTAACGCGCTTCACTGACTCTACTCCGGCTGCGACAGAAGCTTGCACTTCCGAGACATCTCCTCTTACAATGACCGTAACCCGAGCGCTACCGATTTTTTCGTAGCCTACCAAGGTGACGCGGGCTGCTTTGACCATCGCGTCAGCGGCTTCTACCACTGCGGGGAAGCCTAATGTTTCGATCATGCCAACTGCAATTGCCATTGGTTTTACTCCTGATTGAATATTTGGGGAACTAAACAGTTAATTTTTGACGATCGCACAAATTTTCGTTTAAGGAAATTTTTGTGCGCTAAGAACTTAGTAGCCTCGGAACTGTTCTACTGCTTCTGTATATCGAATCGGCAGAACGTATTCTAGGTTTTCGTGGGGGCGAGCGATAATGTGGGTAGAGACGACTTCTCCGCCGTTCACGCGCTTGACGGATTCCACTCCTGCTGCGACTGAGGCTTGGACTTCCGACACGTTGCCGCGCACAATTACGGTGACGCGGGCGCTGCCGATTTTTTCATAGCCCACGAGGGTAACGCGGGCAGCTTTGACCATAGCATCGGCAGCTTCCACAACAGCGGGAAAACCTTTTGTCTCAATCATTCCCACGGCAATTGACATTTTTGAATCTCCTTTGAGGATGAGCGAAATTACCGTTACAAATCTTTGAGAAATCTAAAAATTTGGACGGGGAGGCCCACATTTTTTAGTAATGCAGTGTAAAGCTTCCTATCCTATAAGAATAGGGGAAGCTGTCCACCTTGACAATATAAACTAACATCATAATGTTTAATAACAAAAATTAAAATTTTTTATGTTACTTAAAATAATTTAATATTTATTTAATAATCTTAATATAGAGAGGGGTAGATGCCGAAGGCGAGGGAGATTAAAGTAAGTAATAATACTCATACAAAGTAGAGTTCGGTATGTAAAGCCGGAGCCGATCACTGCCGGGAAACTTGGGGATTCCAAAAGGGGATCGCGGGGAAATCGGCAAAAAAGGCAGTCTTGGACCATCGGCAGGCATTTTTTTCTTTGAGTGCCTCTTCTACTCAACAAGTAATTTTGTATTGAGAGAATTCTCAGTTTTGATGCTTTAATGTATAGTTAATCTGGAGTGCAAATTATTTTGCCACAACTATACGATCGGGTTTAGTCAAAGTTTTAGGGTCTCGCGCGATCGCCTGCGACTGTTTTTGTATAAAGGCAGCCAGTAATTTGAAGTTTAAGGGATAAATTAAATGACTCAATTTCTCCTCCAAGCCTGTTGGTGGGTACCTTTATATGGCTTGATAGGCGCAATTTTAACTTTGCCGTGGTCTACGGGAACCGTTCGCAGAACAGGCCCGAGACCGGCAGCTTACTTCAATTTGCTGATGACTGTGTTGGCTTTCATACACGGGTCAGTTATTTTTACAGCGACTTGGGATCAACCCCCCCAACAATTGCTCGTGCACTGGGTGCAAGCAGCCGATTTAGATTTGTCTTTTGCAATAGAAATCTCCACCGTCAGCGTCGGAGCAATGGAGTTAGTTAGTTTTCTGAGTTTGCTAGCACAAATTTACGCTCTCGGCTACATGGAAAAAGACTGGGCGCTAGCTCGATTTTTTGGGCTGATGGGTTTTTTTGAAGCGGCAATTAGCGGCATTGCCATTAGCGACTCGCTGCTTATAACTTACGCTTTGTTGGAAGTGCTGACGCTTTCAACTTACTTGCTAGTCGGGTTTTGGTACGCTCAACCGCTGGTAGTAACGGCGGCTAGAGATGCGTTTTTAACCAAGCGTGTAGGAGACGTGCCACTGCTGATGGGAGTAGTGACGCTTTCAACTTTAGCCGGAAGTTTGAATTTTTCCGATTTGGAAACATGGGCTGAAACAGCAACTTTGTCTCCCGTAGTGGCGACTCTTTTAGGTTTGGCTTTAATCTCCGCACCTACGGCCAAGTGCGCTCAATTTCCCTTCCATTTGTGGCTCGACGAGGCGATGGAAGGGCCCAACCCGGCTTCGATTATGAGGAATACCGTAGTTGTGGGCGCTGGGGCTTATGTTTTGATTAAACTTCAGCCTGTTTTAGCGCTTTCCCCGGTCGCAGATGCGGTACTCGTGGTTTTGGGTGCGGTAACGGCTGTTGGCGCTTCCTTGGTGGCGATCGCCCAAATCGACATCAAAAGAGCATTATCGCATTCTACCAGCGCTTCTTTGGGTTTGGTGTTTATCGCCGTGGGGCTAAATCAAGTTGACATTGCTTTGCTGTTGCTGTTCGCCCACTCGATCGCCAAAGGTCTATTATTCATGAGCGTCGGGTCAATTATTACCACAACTAACACTCAAGATTTAACAGAAATGGGTGGGTTGTGGTCGAAGATGCCTGCCACGACTACCGCTTATTTAGTAGGCGCTGCGGGGATGGTAGCGCTGTTGCCTCTGGGCAACTTTTGGGCGATGCGACGCTGGCTCAACGGTTTTTGGACTGTGCCTTTGTGGCTGGTAATAGTGCTGCTTTTAGTTAACGGTTTGACAGCGCTAAATTTAACTCGCATATTCGGTTTAGTGTTTGTGGGAAAACCGCAGCCGAAAACTCGCAGAGCTCCAGAAGTTGGTTGGCCGATGGCTTTGCCGATGGTAATTTTGACGGTAATGGGGCTATTAGTGCCTTGGATGTTGCAGGAGTGGCAACTATTAATTAGTTGGACTGGGCCTTGGGCGGAAACGGGAGATTTTGATGCTTTAAATTTGCTTTTGAAGACGCTGGATACGCCGCTGTTGTTGTTATCTGGGTTGATTGGCGTTGCGGTTGGGGTGGCGATTTATTGGTACGGGGTATTACCTCGACCGGTACGGCTGCCGGTGCCGGCGTTGCAGGATTTGTTTGCTTACGATTTTTATATCGATCGAGTTTACCGCTTGACTGTCGTTTGGGTTGTGGCTTTTATTTCTAAAATTAGCGCTTGGACTGATAAGTATGTGGTGGATGGGGCGGTGAATTTGTTCGGTTTTGCCACAATTTTCAGCGGTGAAGGGTTGAAGTACACCGGCACTGGTCAGTCGCAGTTTTATGTGTTGACTATTGCGGGGGGGGTTGCTGTGTTGCTGGCGTTGATTATTTGGCAGTTTTAAACTGTAGAGGTTGGCAGATTGTTCGGAGTTTGTCTGCTTTTGGTCTGATGTTATTTAATTTTTAACCCCTGATGAGGGCGGATGAACGCAGATAAACGCAGATGATTTTAGTCTGGGTTTGTCTGCTTTTTTATCTAGTTTTATTCAAAATCGAACGGCCACAATTCTGTCACTGGAACTTCCCAACCGGGCAAAAGTTCGGGAATTGAAATCATGTCGCCGTCTCTCAATACCACTGGCTTGGCTGTCGGAGTATAAATTGTTATTGTGCGCTTGTCTGGGTCGATTAATATTCCTACTTTGGCTCCGAGTTCGATGAATGATAAAATTTTTTATCGGAGGGGTTTGAGGCGATCCGACTGAGATTTGATTTCTACCACTAAGTCGGGAACAAGTTCGGCAAAATACCTTTTACTTTGTTTGAGGCGATCGGCTATTACAAAAGAAACATCGGGAGTTCTCAGATCGGAATTGGGGAGAATAAACCCGCCGCTAGATTCAAATACTCGTCCGAGTTTGCGAGGTTTGACCCAGTTCCCCCAAAGTCTGCCAAACTCTGCTCCTATTTCGCTCGATACAATGTCTGAGGGGCCCATAATGATAATCTTCCCCTCTACCAGTTCTAATTGGTAGTCTAGATTTGCTTCGCAGAGTATACCTTGTAGTTGTTCTAAGTCGGCAACTGTTAGGCGGGTGGAAGGATAAGCCGATCGAATTTGTAAATCTTCCCGGTCTTTAAGACTTGAGGTCATGGGACGGTTCCAAATACATCTGAAGCTATGTTAAAAAAAAAATCAGGCGATCGCTTTTATATGTAGTTGCTTTGCGTTAATGTTAAATATAGCTCTAAATACTGTGTAACAAAGGAAAGTTTTAATTGATGCTTAGTGCTTTAATCTGGATACCAATGTTGGCTGCTGCCCTGATTGGGCTCTGGCCCGGTTCAGTGAGTTCTAAAATAGTTCGGAATGTCGCGATCGCCATTGCGGGTATAACTTTTATTCTCTCGGTGATTTTGGCAGTTCAGTTTGATGCCAGTAGCAGTCAGTTGCAGTTTTCGGAATTCATTCCTTGGATAGATGTTTTGGGATTGAATTACAATCTCGGTGTTGATGGTTTGGCTCTGCCTTTGGTAATTTTAAATACTCTGCTGACAGGAATAGCTATTTACGCTACGGATGAGTCGATCCGCAGACCTCGACTTTATTATTCTTTGATTCTGTTAATTACTGGCGGCGTAACAGGAGCTTTTTTATCTCAAAATTTGCTGCTATTTTTCCTGTTTTTTGAGGTAGAATTAATTCCGCTTTACCTATTAATTGCGATTTGGGGAGGCGAGCGCCGGGGTTATGCTGCTACTAAGTTTTTAATCTATACTGCATTTGCGGGAATTGTGCTGCTGGCTGCTTTCTTGGGCACTGGTTGGCTTAGCGGTGCTTCGAGTTTCGATATGGTTGGTGCAGCGGGCGCATCGCATTTGCAAGGAGGATTGCCCTTGCCTTTGGTAAGGCAAATTGTTTTGCTGGCAGGGGTGTTGCTGGCTTTTGGTATTAAGATGCCTTTGGTGCCTTTTCATACTTGGCTGCCGGATGCTCACGTAGAAGCTTCGACGCCGGTTTCGGTGCTGCTGGCGGGGGTGCTTTTGAAGCTGGGAACTTATGGGATGCTGCGCTTTGGTTTGGGTTTGTTTCCCGATGCGTGGGCGGTGGCGGCACCTTGGTTGGCGAGTTGGGCTGTGGTCAGTGTGCTTTACGGGGCGAGTTGCGCGATCGCCCAAAAAGATATGAAGAAAATTGTAGCTTACAGTTCGATCGCTCACATGGGCTACATTTTGTTAGCTAGCGCCGCAGCTACTCCGATTAGTATGTTGGGAACTGTTTTGCAAATGGTTAGCCACGGTTTAATTTCGGGGCTGCTATTTTTGAGTGTCGGCGTTGTTTACAAAAAATCCGGCACCCGCAACATCGATGTGCTCAAAGGTTTATTCAATCCCGATCGCGGTTTGCCGATGATTGGCAGTTTAATGATCCTCGGCGTGATGGCAAGTGCGGGGATTCCGGGTTTGGCTGGATTTATTGCTGAATTTTTGATATTTCGGGGCAGTTTGCCAGTGTTTCCCGTGCAAACTTTGCTCTGCATGATCGGCACTGGTTTAACTTCAGTTTACTTTTTAATTATGGTCAACCGCGCCTTTTTCGGCCGCCTTTCGGATGTGGTGGTAAATTTGCCGCAAGTCCGCTGGCGCGATCGCATCCCTTCGCTGGTTTTAGCAATAATTATCGCCATCATGGGAGTGCAGCCGGGAGTTTTAGTTGCTTTGAGCGAAAAAACTGCGATCGGAATGGTAGCTAATGTGCCACCCCAAGTTAAAGTCATTGCTCAAAACTTGAAATAAAATATTCCATAGGTTCGTAGCATCGGACTTTAGTCCTATGGCAGTTTTCAATCCCATGAAATACAGCAGACGGCTGTAGGGACAAGGCACTGCCGTGTCCCTACCTCTTCCATTCATCAGTGTCTCCGTGTTCAAATCCGTGTCGTGCCTTCCTTCAATTAAGGTTAAATAAAAATGAAAAGTACCGTATTAAAACCCTCTTCCCATCCCCTAGCCGCATACATTGACCTCTTAGAATCAGGCAAAGCTTTACTGCCTGAGTCTACGGAAAATGTAGTTGAAGTTGTCGGCGTTCTGAAAAGTTATGGTATTGTTTTAGATGCCTATTCTCGCAATCTCAATTATATTGCAGAAGAACAGTTTTTAGTGCTTTTCCCATTTTTTAAATATTTCAACGGAGATGTGACTGTGCCCAAATTAATGCGCTATTTATGGCACGATCGCATTAATTTTGAGTATGCTGAGTATTGCATGAAAACAATGCTTTGGCACGGCGGCGGCGGTTTGGACAGTTATTTGGATTCCCCGGAATTTAGCAGTTTGGTCGAAAAGGCGATCGCGGCTAAATTGAAAGGCAATTTTTTCATGCAGGGACTCAACAAAATATTTCCTGATTTTTTGCCGGAACAAGTGCGGATGCTGGCTTACTACACTGCTCTCGGTCAGTTTTGGCGGGTAATGAGTGATTTGTTTATCGACTTATCTGATTCCTACGAAGCCGGGAAAATTAAGTCTATCGCTGAGGTAGTTGATTTTATCTTAGCAGGTTTGGTTAGCGCCGCGAGTCTGCCAATTACCTACAGCGTCAAGATTGGCGGTCAAGTCTACGATATCATTCCCGCATCGGCTAACTTGACATTTTTACCAGATGTAGCAGTGCCTTATGTAGAATCAATTTTCTTTCGGGGAACAGCTTTTTTTGGCACAGTTTCCTACAACGCTCAAGCTCATCAAATCCCGGAAGAACAAAGAGAATTTGCCTACGGGGCTTTGTTTGCTGACCCTTTACCGATTGGAGGTGCAGGGATTCCGCCAACTCAATTGATGCAAGATATGCGTCATTATTTGCCGGAGTATTTGCACGAAGTTTATCGCACTAGCTGTCGCGGCGAAGACGATGTGCGGGTGCAAATTTGTCAGAGTTTTCAAAAGTCGATGTTTTGCGTGACGACGGCGACTATTTTTGGTTTAGCACCTCATCCAATGAATACCTCAGATCCAGAGGAAAAGAAGGCTAATCGGGCTTATTTGGAAGGTTGGATGGATCGATTTGGGAATTCTCGCTTGGATTGGGCAAATCAGCCAACTAACCGGGCCTGTCAGTTGTTCCCAGAACGGTAAAAGGGCGACTGGTTTTTAGGGCGCAATGTCTCTCGGAGTTGCAACCATATTACCTGGTTTGGCAATTGCTTTATTTTGGAAGGCGAAAGCTCATCGTTGTGATCGAAATGATATCACATCCCGTCAAATAGCCGTTATAAGGAAAGTAGTGAAAACTTCAGTTCACAGATTTTTATGAGGACTGAAGTCCTCACTACCAAACAATTTTATAGTAGTCATTTTAGCGGACATAATATGACCTGATAAACTGTTTGTTTTCGGCTCAGTGTGATTGCTTTCATCAGAAATATATCCGCTAACGCTTAGACTGGTAATGACAGGATAAAGCACTTCTTATTTCCGAACTATCTAAATTCGGACTAGAAGACTCAGGCCGTGAGAGTCGGTGCCACAAGTTCCCAGCAAACCATAAGTTTCTGCTAAATCTTTGACTAAAGCAGTTTGTATGGGACTGGGTTTCCAAGGATTGGGATTACCGTAAGCATAGTAAATTTCTACACCGTCAATGCCGAAACGGGCTGCTTCTGGGATTAGTTTATCAGCAGTCGATCGATACCTGCAAGGATGTGCGAGAACTGCTAAACCTCCGGCTTCATGAATAGCCTCAATTACCCTGGCTGCTGAATAACAATAAGTGCCTTCAGTGCTTTTACCTCGTAGGTATGGTTTGAGACTGGGATGCTGCGGATCGAAGGCGTAACTGAGAATGTGTACCTCATTGTTGAGCAATTCGGCATTAATTTCAGCGCCTGTCCAAAGACTAGGTGCTTCGCTATTTTTGTCGGGATGGTTTAATTTCCAATTGTCCAGCCAAATTTGAGCTTTAACGTAGCCTTCGGTGCTGTGGTGGTCGGTGATAGCTAAGCCTTTGAGGCCGCGGGCTATGGCTTGTTCCATCAATTTCTCTGGCTGCAATCGCCCGTCGGAGTAGACTGTGTGCATATGAAAATTATAGGAACCCGGACAGCTATCGGCATCAATTGTCTGAAAGACTTGTTTGAGTGCTGAGATATTTTGGGCTTCTGGTTTGAGACTAGAACTTGTTGGGGAAGCGAGATTGACAGCCATAAGCGTTATTATAGAAAAAACTAACCTTGTTTAATATATCTAATAAATTGATATGTTGCACCTGTGGCAATAGTCGGCTGTAAGATTGAAAGATCTGGCGGATTGTTGCGTTCGGCACACGATATCAATTCACTCGCACATCTTGCACAATTCTCTATCCAGGATTTTATCGTCGGGTGGGGGCGGGTTTATGAGATTTTTGGTTTTAGGCAATTATTTTTGGTAAAACTCGTCCCGGACCGTTTGTTGACAATCCCACAAGATATCAATTACTCCCACATATTGCATGATGCTTAACAACGCTTTTCGGCCTGTTCGACAAAGAGTAATTTTTCTTGCGGGCTGGGCATCCTGCCTGCCCTTAAAAGGTTTGTTGACAATGCCACAACATATCAATTCAATCGCACTTTAAACCTGCGGCTGCGGCGGTGGGAAATTCGATCGGCACAAAGGTAAGGCCATATGTTGTTGTAGAACAGGGTACAATATGCGCTACTCGTTTGGGAGGATTTTTCCGATTTCCAGTCTTTGAGTCAAACTCAATTATACCCGTGGCTCCCTCGGCTTTAAAGTTTGGATCTGCTAAGGTTTTTTGCATTCCTTCGCGAGTGGGTTGCCCCTGCATTTCTAGGGCTTTAATCAGCGTCCGGGCGGCGTCGTAGGTTAAGGCAGAGCGAGTATTCACCGGGCCTCCCCATAATTTTTCCGCGTTTACAGGAAATTTTTTGTCAAAGCTTACTAGCGGATGCCAAAACAGGGATATTCCCAGTTTTTCAATAGACTTTAGCTCTTTTGCTACTTCTAACGTTCTCGGCTCGTACAGAGTCCAGGGCCCGACAATCCAATTGCGATCTCCGTTAGCTTTTATCATTTCGATCGCATTTTCCAGGGAATCAGTGACTTGACCGTCGGGAATGACAAGTAAGGCTGTTTTTCCGGCTTTCTCAACTTTTTGGATGGCTGCTTCGGCGTTAAAATTATTTTTAGATAAGTCGTAATAATTACTTAGCCTAAAAGTCGAGCCTCCTTTTGCTTCAAATTGCTTTTTGAATTCTTCCCACAAAGAAGCGCTAAACGGACTGTTGGGATTGTAAAATACTGCGACTTTTTTCTCACCTATCAAGAGCAGTTGATTTACTAAAGATTCAGCTTCTATGCTAGTTGTCGGAGCCGTCCGAAAGAAAAATTTTCGAGGTTTTCGCGTCAGTTCTTCTGTTGTGCTTCCCGGAGAAATGGCGATTAGTTGATTTTGATTGTAAATATCTACTGTTTCCACAGTCATGTCGCTGGTGTAGTGTCCGATAACTGCTAAAATATCGGGCTGAGCGACCAGATAATTAGCCCTTTGAACGGCATAGGATTTGATATTGCCATCATCAGCAATGATGACTTTGATGCCTTTTTTCCTAATAGCTTTTGGTTCAAGAAAGCCTTGACCGGGAAAATCTTTATTGTTCTCATTTGCAGCCAGAAGACCTAAATTAACTTCGGTTTGAGCTTGAGCAATGCCGCGCAGCAGTTCTTCGGCTAAATTTGCGTTGAGAATGCTGCCGTACTGATTGCGGCGGATAGGAACAACAATTGCGATCGTGTAATATTCTGCATTTATTGCCTTCAGCAAAGCATTGTTGATGTAAATTAAAGTTTCTGGATCTCTGCGGTCTTCCCGCCAGGACTGTTTGAGCAATTTTAAAGCTTCGGGATAATTTGAGTCTGCAAACTCATTGATTCCCCTTTGTTTTGACCACAGGGCGGAGGTTTGCACTAAGAGTTTTTCGCCGGAACTTACACCATCGGCGGAGGGTGTAGGCAACGTTGGTTGCGGGGAAATTCTGGGGATTAAAAATACGATCGCCCCAAAAGCCACAATTCCGGCAACGCCGAACAGCAGCCAACGCCAGCGCGATTGCAACTTCCGCGAAGTTTTGGGTAAATCGGGCCCTGCGACGATCGACAAATCCAAGTCTTGCAAAACTTCATCCACAGATTGGTAGCGGTCTTGAAAGTGGAAACGCACCATCTTGGTTAAAATATTTTTGAGCTTGTCGCTAACTTGTACCGCAGGACGATCGGGCGTCGAGTAATCCCAGACAATTTCCCCAGTTTCGGGGTCTTGCGGCAGATTGGTGGGACGTTGCCCGGTGAGAGCTTGGATAGCGATGATTCCGAGAGCGTAAATGTCGTTGTAGGGTTGCGGGAGAGAGCGCGGATTGTATTGTTCTGCCGGCATATAACCGCTGGTGCCGATCGCCTGCGATGTGAATATTTCACCTGTAGAGTTTGAGGTAAAAGTGCTGATTTCTTTGACCGCCCCAAAATCAATTAGAACAATTTTTTTATCTGTTTCCCGCCGCATTAAGTTAGCAGGTGTAATATCGCGGTGAATTATATTTTCTTGGTGGACACATTTTAATATTTCTAGAACTTCCCGCAACAAAGCAACGGTTTTTTTCTCATTCCCCCGATCGCCCGCAGCGAGTTCTTGACTGATCGGATGTCCTTGAACGTATTCTTGAACTAAATAAAAATGGTTGTTTTCTTCAAAGCGATCGAATAATTCGGGAATGCGCGAGTTCTTCCCTAGACGGCGCAAAGCGCTAGCTTCCCTTTCAAATCGCTTTCTTGCCATCTCCAAGACGTGGCGATCGTTCGATGAGGGAAAAGGAATTTCCTTAACAACGCACAGAAGATGATTTGGTTGGTTTATTTGTGCAGCCGTATAGGTTTTAGCAAACCCTCCCTGTCCCAACAAAGCGATAATTTTGTAGCTTTCGTGCAGGATCTGCCCTAAGTTGACGCACATAAATTTTCCAACACCTCTTGACCGACTGCGACCTTTAATGTGAATTATAAGCTTTTTTGTGGTTCGATACAGCTTGGCAAAATACCGAATTCATCTGTGTCTATATCAAAAACACTATAACTCTCAGTAATGAGCAATTCTACATTAGTGATGAGCGACCGCTAATTATCAATTATCTTTCTGCTAACTTACTGAGTACAAAAGCAGCTAAAAACCCGCAGACAGTAATTAGCCCAGCAAAATCGTGAGTTTCCTCGAATGCTTCGGGAATCATAGTATCTGAGATCATGGCTAAAATACCCCCTGCTGCTACGGCGGTAGTAGCGGCTATTACTTCCGCAGAAAAGCCGCTGAAAACCGTATATCCTAACAATGATGCGATACCGGAAATAACTGCGATCGCGCCCCAAACTCCAAAAATGTAACCGATCGATCTCCCTGCTTTTTTCATGCCGGCGGCGCTAGAGAGCCCTTCGGGAATGTTAGAGAGGAAAATTGCCGCTACTGTCACCCAACTGACAGCGCCTCCAGAAATCATGCTGACACCAACGACGATCGACTCCGGTATCCCGTCTAGCAGCGCGCCGAGGGCGATGGCTAATCCGCCATCGCCTGACTCTTTTTTAGCTGGGTGCAAAGTGCCCGATCGCTTGCGGTGTTTTGCTCCGTGTTGACTCAAAAACCAATTGGCGGTTGTGTAGACACCAGCGCCCCCCAAAAAGCCGATCGCCGTCGAGTCGAAACCGCCGCGCTTGTAAGCTTCATCCATCAGTTCAAAAGATAGCGCTGAAATCAGCACACCGGCGCCAAAAGCCATAATTGTCGCGATCGCGCGCTGGGGAATTCTGACAAAGTAACCCACCGCCGCTCCCAGTAGCAAGGCCGAACCCCCCACTAAACCCCAAAATCCTGCCTGCAACCACACTGGAAACATCAGCCGCACCTCAAAGGAAAAAATTTTTTATCCCCGCCTAAAAATTATATATAGGACTTACGGATGGGGGCCAGAAACCGCGTTGTTTACCTAATCTGCGAAGTACATTCCTAATCGTTAGAGTCGCTAGTGTTCTCATCAACATTAACTTTTTTACCCCAGGGTTCGATTGACTCGAAACCAGCGATAGCCGTAGGCTTCTAAGGGAATAGAGGGCGAGTCGGCACCGAGAGGTTCATACAGGCGATCGCCAAATAAATCGAACAGAGGGGTGTATTCGTGAGATTTCAGCGTAGCGGTACAAGGTTTGTCGGCTAAATTGTGCACAGCAATCACCGTCCTGCCTTGCCAGTCGCAGCAGTGGGCTAACACCGAGGGAGAGTCGGTTTCGAGAATGTGCCACTTGCCCCTACCCCACTCAGGACATTGCTTGCGGATGCTGATTGCACGTTCCATCCAGTTAATTAATGAGGCAGGATCGCGCTGCGCTGCGACGACATTGACTTGTTTGTAACCGTATTCTCCGTGGGCGATCGCAGGTCTGGCAAGGGCATCAGTTGCAGCCGTCGAGAAACCACCATTCGCTGCATCTGACCATTGCATCACCGTGCGGACGCTGCCTCGACCTTCCAGCGAAAGATCATCGCCCATGCCAATTTCTTCGCCATAGCGCAGCATGGGTGTACCAGGAAGAGTGAAAAGCAAGCTGTAAACCAGTTCAATCCGGCGGCGATCGCCTTTCATCATCGGTGGTAAGCGACGACGAATCCCGCGTCCGAAAATTTGCATAGTTTTCTCAGGGGCAAACGCTGCAAAAATTTCCTCTCGTTCTGATGAAGTAATGCGGTCTAGCGTCAGTTCATCATGGTGGCGCACAAAATTAAGCCACTGACAAATAGCAGGAATATCCGGTAAGGTTTTTAGTCCATCGCGCAATGCTGTGGATTCTTGACGCGCCAGGGCCAAAAACAGATGCTGGTTCAGCAAAAAGTTGAACAGGATGTGCATTCTGTCGCCCTTATCAAAGTAGATAGGAATTTGCTCGCGATCGACATTTGCTTCTGCCAGCAACACTGCATCACCCTGACGCGATGACACAAACTCTCTCATTTCTTCCAAGAAACCTCGCAGGCTTTCGGGGTCTGCACCTTCGATGCCAATTCCTTTAATTAAAAAGGGAACAGCATCAATGCGAAATCCAGACACACCCAGTTCTAGCCAAAAACCCATAATTTTGCAGATTTCTTCTCGTACCGCCGGATTGGCAATATTCAAATCAGGCTGTTCTTTATAAAAGTGATGCAAATAGTAAGCGTTTGCTTGTTCGTCGTACTCCCAAATACTGTCCTCGGCATCGGGAAACACCAGCATTTCAGGAGCAGTTTGGGGTGGATTTTCTGACCACACGTAGTAATTGCGATACTTGGAGTTTTTATCGCTTTTGGCTGCAACAAACCAAGGATGCTGATTGGACGTATGATTTACTACCAGATCGATCAGCACGCGAATTCCTCGTTCCCTTGCTTGGTGCATGAATTCGACAAAATCTCCCAGGGTTCCCAGTCGCGGATCGATGTTGTAGTAATCCATCACGTCGTAACCATTGTCCCGGTTAGGGGAAGGATAAAACGGCAGCAACCACAAACAAGTAATTCCTAGCGCGGATAAATAGTCTAGGCGGTTGATAAGTCCCTGAAAGTCGCCGACACCATCGCCGTCAGAGTCCATGAAGGTTTCAACATCGAGGGAGTAGACAATTGCGTTTTTATACCAGAGGTCTTTCATTGCAGTAAATTTCTTAATATAGAAACTGTGTAACATTGTTTTGTTCACACACCCGGTCACTAGATCGTTTAGGAATCTGAATGCCACGGGTATAGCTCATTCTTCGGAATATGAGCATCAGTTCTGTTTGTCCCAATTAAAAATATATCAATATAATAGATATAATAGATGAAATAATTATCAATATAATAAATAAGTTAGGTTTTTTTAATTACAAAATGGTCGATCGGGCTGACCACCATTAGCAGGAGCGATCGCTACCAACCAATTTCCGATTAGATGTTCATCCAAATAGCCAACTTGTTTAGTTTGTAGCTGCACTGTCTTCGCTCTCTTTCGCCAAGACAGTACACCAGCATAAACCTTAGTTAAATCGGTCAGCGCTCGTAAGTCCTGACGGCATAGGAGTTGTGTTTGCCTTTAGCGATCGCTAATTTTGCCAACTACTCTTCTACCCAATTGAGTAACCCAAGAGAAGTAACAGCTCCAAAAAAGTGAGCGCCAATCAGATTGACGTTGGCCATCGTCACAAAAATATCTAGGGAACGAATCACATTTTCTGGCGCATAAGCTGCCATCGCTTGGGGCTGACTAAGAGTTTTTGCTAGGACTACAGCAACTGTTTCTTCAGAAGCAACAAACGCGATTAATACCCCCACCAAACTAGAAACTAATCCAATCCGTAAGGTGTGAGTAATATGTTCTTTGCTGGGATATACCTGGGAATTTTCGGCGTGCAAAAGTCGCCCTAAAAGCCTATAGCGAAAATCCCAAAAAATTCTAAAGCACAGCAATAACAGACCAACTACCGCTAAAAATATGCCGAATCCAATACCTGCATTATTATTGGTTTGCTCGCTCATGTTGCGACCCAACATAGCAAATACTAAAACAATGCCGGAAATAGCACCCAAGAATAACTGTATCCAGAAGCTAAATCTACTAAACAAGCGAAAAGTTGCGACGAATTCAGTTTGCGTCAGCGGTTGCGACAAGGGTTCTGGTTGATTCAGTTGATTCATTATATACACCTTATTGCTGAATTGATCATGAAAGCAAACGACGTAAGAAATAGGTTCTGCTTGTCTTCCTGTCGCAAGCGATCGCCTTGTGGTTAGCTATTAGAGTTTTCCTGAAAAGTCAGTTAAGGGCAGGACAGGATGCCGGATCTTTGAGAACCGAATTCGGCAATTTCCGGTAAATAAAAGGTTGAACTCAACACCGGCACTGCCGTTGTGGTTGATTTGATTTTCCTCAAATCCTCCGGGTTCTGAACCATCAACTTCTTGCGACAATGGGAATTTACAGTCTTAAAAATCGCCTTAGACAAAACGTCTATTGTCTTTGTTCACCATCTCAAAATTTTGCTTCTATTCTCTATTTAATCTAACTAGCCCAACCTTGGCATCTGTCTGATGTTATAAGAAAATATCCATCTGATGGAAGATGATTGAGGAAAAATTTATGATAATGCTTTAAGTTAAGTGCGAGCGATCGGACTATTGGCCATAGATGCTTGATTCCCAACTCCGGCACTGGGGCGCATCCATTCTTACAACGTCCATAAGCTAGTTAGGGCAGTTATTGCAGATTCCCAACTATTCATATGCAAGTTGGGAGCTATTGGTTGCAAGCAAGATTACCCGGACAAATTTTTGACTCCCTTCCCAGTATTGACCATTTAACCCAACAAATTTAAACTATTTTTAGGTGAACCAATTCGCCTATTTATCTGTTGTATTCCTACTATCTAAGCCTGATTATCCATAGCTTATTAGTTATATTTTTGACCATAGTGGTGGTAAATTCTATGCCATACCGCCACGCAAATATCAAACTTTTTATCGCTTTTTACCGTCAGCGATCCGATGAAATTATCTCAAAATGCGAAGAGGGTTTAATGGGTTGGTTGGCAGGCATTGCATAAAGCATGAGTTTTAGTGCTATAGCAATCTTTGCAGAAGTCATAAATCTTTTAACCACCCCAACGATCCTCTTAGTAAGGGGAGTGAGTAAGAAATTCACAAATAATTTAGGCTTGCTATAATATTACGAGCATTATTGATTTGTTTGCTTGGCAAGTGCCACTGCTTTTTGTTAACGAAATTGTGGTATTTATATTCGCTTTCATTTCGTCTATTGGCGAAGTTTTAAGCGGACGCTCAGCACGGCTGCCTTTATTAGATTCGCCTTGTAAAGCAGGGGAGATGCGGACGCTCAGCACGGCTGCCTTTATTAGATTCGCCTTGTAAAGCAGGGGAGGTGTTGTTGCTGCTATATTTCCTAATCCAACAAATTGCAGCAGGAAATTTTGTCAGCCCTATCCTTATAAAAAAGCAGGTATATTTGCTTCCCAATTACCCCTGAAACTCTAGACACTATTCAGATTATTATTGGGTTTTGTATGATTATTTTTAGCGGCACCAATTCTAATTATTATCAAAAATTTGGTTAAATAATTTTCAACCAAGGATATACCATACTGCTGGCAGACTGCTGCATCAGCGAAGCTATATCATATCCCATAAAGCTAGATTTGTCAAGGCTAATCAATATGAGATTTATCAATCAATCAACCTCTGAATCTCCCGCTCAAGACAGATGAAAAAAATCTCTAAACAAGGTAATTATTGAATTAATAAATAATAATACAAATTATTTGTTTAAAGTTAACAGGAAAGGAATTCACTATATACCTAGGCCAGCAGTCGTTAACAACTAAAGTATAAAAAATATGAAACGGCACAACTCACCCACCGACAGCATTAAAGACTCAATTGGACAGACAGCTTCTCATCCCTGGTTTGAGCGACTGGCAAGATTGGGATATGCTTCCAAAGGCTTAGTTTACTTTATTGTCGGTTTTCTAGCAGCACAAGCAGCCTTTAGTATGGGTGGCAGGACAACCGATACTAGCGGTGCATTATCAGAAATTGTTAACCAACCGTTCGGTAAATTTCTACTATTTCTGGTAACGATTGGCATTATTGGTTATGCCCTTTGGCGTATCGTTCAGACAATTCTCGACCCAGAACACCAAGGAGAGAAAATGGATGCCAAGCGAATTGCCCAACGCATTGGCTACGCCTTAAGTGCTTTAGGTTACGCAGGTTTGGCTTTAACGGCTGTAAAACTGATAATGGGTTCGGGTCGTAGTAATAGCAATACAACCCAAGATTTGACAGCCCAAATTTTAGCGCAACCCTTTGGACAATGGCTGGTAGGATTGGCAGGATCAATTGTTATTGGTGTAGGCTTTTCTTATTTCTACGAAGCATATAAAGCCAAATTTCGCCGCCATTTCAAGCTAGATGAAATGAGTCCAACCGAGCAAAAGTGGGCGACACGGTTGGGTCGATTTGGAATTGCTGCCCGTGGAGTTGTTTTCGTTATAATCGGTTTTTTCTTCATTCAAGCAGCAAGGCTCTCGGATGCCAGTCAAACGAAGGGATTGGGCGAGGTGTTGGCAATTGTGGCACAACAGCCTTTTAGTCCAGTGATTTTGGCTCTAGTACCTTTGGGTTTAATTGCCTATGGCATCTACTCGGTAATTGAAGCTCGCTATAGGCGAATTTTACGCTCATAAGCTTAACCGTTATACAGAAAGTTAGGAATTTTGAGTCCAAGATTATTTTGGGTTAATTAAAAACTTATCTAACTCAAAACTCAAAACTTTTACTAGGCGTCCTGATTCAATCACCTGCTTTTAAGTCTGGATATTTTAACTCAAAACTCAGGGCGGGTAAGGATGTACCGCCCCTAGTCAACTCAAAACTCCTAAAAACTTATGGCACAAATTGGTTATCACGCTTCCCACGAACAGTTTAAGCCCAGCGAACTGCTGAAATATGTCCAAATGGCAGAACAAGCTGGCTTTACCCATGCCCTTTCTTCCGATCACTTTCATCCTTGGAGTGAAGCGCAAGGACAAAGCGGTTTTGCTTGGTCTTGGTTGGGTGCAGCAATGCAAGCAACGCCGAGGCTTTCCTATCGAGTTGTTTGCGCTCCCGGACAGCGGTATCATCCGGCTATTATTGCCCAAGCTGCGGCAACTTTAGCAGAAATGTTTCCAAATCGTTTTTGGCTCACGGTTGGCAGCGGTCAAGCGTTGAACGAACATATTACTGGGGATAAGTGGCCTACTAAGAGCGATCGCAATACACGCCTCAAAGAATGTGTCGATATTATCCGCGCCCTTTGGGCAGGAGAAACCGTCACCCATCGGGGTTTAGTGTGCGTAGAAGATGCAAAACTCTATACCCGCCCGGAAATTCTCCCATTAATTATCGGCGCGGCAGTTACTCCAGAAACCGCAGAATGGGTGGGCAGTTGGGCTGATGGATTAATTACGACTTCTCGCCCACCTGAAAAGTTAAAAAAAGTCGTCGATGCGTTTCGTCGCGGTGGCGGAGAAGGGAAACCAATGATTTTGAAAGTGCAGCTTTCCTATCACAGTAATGCAGAGAAAGCACTACAAGGCGCTCACGATCAATGGCGCAGTAACATCTTCAAAAGCAAAATGTTGACAGAACTGATAACGCCCGATCAATTTGATGCCACCGGGGAGTTTGTGCAACCAGAGGAGTTATATCAACACGTCCGCATCTCGGCAGACCAAGAGCAGCATATTGAGTGGTTGCAAAAAGATATTGAATTGGGGTTTGATGAACTAATTTTGCACAACGTTAACCGAGAACAAGAGCAGTTTATTGAGGTGTTTGGCGAAAAAGTAGTGCCAGCGCTGACAAAAAGTTGAGTCGTAATTATGATGATGCTACTGATATCATTCCGGCGCTGCCGGAATGATATCAAATCCGCGCTTCATCGTCGGGCGTCAACTCGAATCAAGCTGCCAACAAATATAGGGCGCTATTTTCAGTTTTTTGACTCATAGTCAACAGTCAACTATCACCGACGGTGCAACTGGAATCGATATGACTTACCGACTAGGATTGTCAGAATCCTGAGTGCGATCGCTATCTCCCAAATCCAATGGGGTTCGCCACTTATCGGGATGGCGCGGCATCAGCATTCGCACATCACGATCGCGCAAGCCGATGCCAGCATCTTTGAAGGCAAGAACGATATCAAATGTCTGCTGAGCTTGTTGAGCTGCAACTGGCTCAGATTTTACTAAAAAACTGGTCGCATAGATGCTAAACGACAAAGCTAAAAATGCTGGACTTAATTAGCGGCAAACGCCAGCAATTAGACATTCTAATGATCCTCTTTTTTTGTAAGTGTAGTAATTTTGTAGGTTCGTATTTGCGCTTCAACGCATATTTGGTGGAAGACAGCGCAAATACAAACCCTTGTTCAATTCATTCGCACTCTAACGCCCTTCCGTCTTCACGTCCAACTCTTCACGACGCAGTGTTTCCCTTGCCTCAACAATCTCCGTTTCAACTTCTTTCCTGATGTTAACTTCTTCGCGCACAAAAGTTTCTTTTTTGAGATCGGCAGTCTCTTCGTAAACTTCCATACGCATCACCTTTTCCTGCTGGAAGGGAGTATCCCGAGTTACTGGCGCACCTGCATTTCCTGGAGTTATACTCTCAATTACAACTCGCTCTTTTTCTGTGGGAATTGAAACTCGTGCCGTTTGGGTTTCTACTCGCTTGCCAATTGCTACCTCCCCAGCTTTGTGACGGCTTTTCTCTGCAACCAGTCGTTCTTCGTAGAGTCGGAATTTGTGATGCTCGCGCTCGTTCATCTGATACAATTGAGGCTCTTGTTCGTAAGTGTAGGTGTTGCGGTCATAACCAGCCACCATAGCTTGGTTAGAGACAGAACGCGGCATAGAAACTGGTGCAGATGCCTCTAAAGGCAATGATGCTTCTACAGGTGCAGACGCTTCTACAGGTAGAGTACGATAAACACCCCGCACCTGTTCTTCATAATCGTAATCAACCACCATCCCATCCTCATACCTGGGTAGTCTTTCTGCTTGGTCTTTACTGCTCAAACCCGTCGCGTAGATGCGCTCTGCATCAACATCCACTCGACAAAGAGCAACTGGAACTAATACCTTTTTGCCAAAGATCCAGAAACCCGTGTCAACAACAAAATATCGGAAACGTCCTGTCTCATCAACTAGCGCGGTATCGATGGAGCCAATCTTCTCATCTGTATTTCCAGAATAGATATCCAGACCTTTGATATCTTCGCCATTAAAAGCAGCTTCGCGGTAGTTGGGATTAAAATCTTCAATTTTGTAAAGTAACATAGGAATCCTTCCCTTTCTATCTACATCAACTTATGCCCCCATTTTATAGAGAACTCAAATTTGATGCTTCCTTCTTATGGAGGATTAAATGAAACAAAATAGTACGATGAGTATATTTATTTTAATTTTTTTCTGTCTTGGGATAGATAAATTGTCATTTTTTATCTACCTTCCGCACCCTCAATTTTCACAAGCTGTTTTTAACATTTTTATCTAAAAATAAAATTACCAGTTATCTTTTAATACGCTAAATTAACGGAGATAAAACATTTTATAGACCAATTTATTACTTTAAAACTAGAGTTGTGTGGGCATTACATATACTAATAATTCTCAAGGAAAAACAAAAAAAAAATGGGCTTTTTGTGTTTTAGCTAAAAAAGCAACAAACGAATAGAAAGTTGCAACATCTCTTTAAACTTGTTGGAATAATAACATAAGGTCTTGCCATGTAACCCGCGCCAGATAATGTCTGGACTCCGGTGTTATGCCGTTCGACCGCAAGCCCTAAATATCATTATGAATATATGCAATGCCGCCTCTTCAGCAAGCAATTTCCCATAACTGAGAACTAATGACTAATAACTAATAAAAACAAATTCCCCGGCCTAGCCAGAGAACGAAAGATATTAAAAAAAGTAATAATGACTAATAAAAACAAATTCCCCAGCCTAACCAGGGAACGAAAGATATTAAAAAAAGTAATGTTGTTTTAATAAATTGAATATGCCAAAAAGCGGCGATAATTTAGTAGCAGCCCTTGTTGATTTGAGAGCGGACGCCGGGGCGGGCATTCCTGTGCAGGTGCCGCACCCGATCGCATTTTCCAGTCTCAAGAAAACAGTTGCATTCATATTGGAGCACCAATTAAGCTTGGTTGCTGTTGCGAGTCTGGCTAGCCAGCTCCAACAGTTGCGCCCAGCGTTTTTGGACTTGTTTGGGAGTGCATTTGAGGGCGGTGGCGATCGCCTTGTCGCTTTCTTGATTCCGCTTCATTTGTAACAGTTGCTGCATTTCAGGCGACAGTTGAGCGCGAAATGCTTCCCATTTGTCCGAAGTCATTCCCAGCTTTTGATCGACATCAGCACCCAGCCATTCGTGGACGAGTTTCCAATTTTGAGTGCGGGCAAATTTTTCGACGTGGTACTTGAAACGTTGTTGCAAGTAGTCGCGCTGGCGGGAAGACAAACCGAGCACGCGGTCAATTTCCGAAGCCGAAAGGTCTTGCAATTTTAAAGTTAAGTAATTCACGCATTCTGGCTGATTTTGCGATTCCAGATAGGCGATCAATTCCGAGACTACTCGATCGCGCAGCACAGCATCAGCCGGATCGACAGTTTCCGATACCATTTGCTCGCGCACTTGTTGCAGCGCCGGAGAGCGGCTGTACATTTCCGCTTCTTCTCCCTTACCGGATTCTACAGCCATTTCAATGTCGATCGCAGTTTCCGGAGGCTGGCCCTTGGCAAATCCTTGAGCGCGCAACACGATCAGGCGTTGGCGGTTGCGGCCGGGCAAACCGATTTGGCGCTTGGCGTAGTGTTCGGTGAAAGCCATGTACTCAGCCAATTCTAGCTGGGTGCGGGGCTGGTAGGTGACATCGAGTTGGTGTTCGCGGCGGAAAGCTCGCAGAGATTCGATGTAAAAGCCTTGCAAAAAGTCTTCAATCATGTTGTAGCGTGCTTGGAAGTTCAAGTTCGATCGGAAAGAAGCAACATGGCGGTAAATCATCGCCGCGAGGTGAGAGTGCAGTTCGACGCGGCCTTGTTTGGAACCGAGGCGGTAGTATTGCAGGATTTTTTGCAACCGGTGCTCGGCCAAGGTGATTTGCCAAGCTTCAACTTCACCGGAAATTTGGATGCGATCGCTTTTTTGGCAAATCCGTTCAACTTCCTTAGCAATCCGCATCGCCACTGTTTGAGCGCTGCGGCTGGCAGTTTTCATTTCGGCTTGCAATTCTTTGAGGGCGAAGTTAGCCAAAGCGAGGATATCGATGCTGGGAACAGTATTGATTTCAGCGGTTGGTTCCGGAATGCAGTTGAGGTCAGAAGCGGTGTTGCAGTTGACGGTGTTGGTGGCAGCTTTGACAGTCATGGCGTTTATCGGGTGGTAGGGCACAGCGGGTGTGCGAGGACATTTGTTAGAGAGTGAGGCGGCAGTAGCTGGCGGTTTCGCTTGCTGTGCTGATTCAACTCTCTATACATTGAATGTTACGGAAGTAGAGATAACCGCAGTGATGCCAGTGTTCCACTCTCTCATCCAACAGTTTTTGGCTGCTGAATCTGATTCTAAGCGCTGACTGTGGAAGATTGGTTTTATTGCCGTTAAAGCCTTACTGTACAAGCATTCTGAGCTGTTATTCGTGTGGGGCGATCGCGAAAAAGATTGACGGTGTTCTGGGGCCGCTGAGTGGACGATTTACAAACTGGTTTTTTAAGAGTTTGAAGTTCTGGAATCGGGATGGGAGAAAATGTAGGGAAAACCCATGTCTTCTGAACCTACGCAACAGCAGTTAGGAAACCCGGTTAATCTGCAAATTTGCTCTTAGTAACGGCAACGGCTTTTTTTGAACGAACCGCGAAGACGCAAAGGACACGTTCGGCGAAGCCGTTCCCGAAGGGTAGGAAGATAAAAAAAGTAGGGTGCGGTCCGGTGAACAGAGAGGCCTGTCAACCAACTCACCCCGATTCTCTCTCTAATACCAAAGTCACCGGCCCGTCATTTTCGATCGAGACTTGCATCATCGCTCCAAACAAGCCTGTTTCAACTTTTAAGCCGCTCTGGCGCAACTTTTCGACAAAATTCTCATAAAGAATTTCGGCTCGTTCAGGAGCTGCTGCTCGATCGAAGGAAGGTCGCCGACCTTTGCGACAGTCGCCGTAGAGCGTAAACTGACTGACAACCAGCAACTCGCCACCTATGTCTTGTACGGACTTGTCCCAGCGCCCGGTATCCGTGGCAGAGTCGGGAAACAAACGCAATTCTAGGCATTTGCGAGCCATCCAATCGAGTTCTGCTTCGGTGTCGGTGTCTGCAATACCTACAAGCAAGTTAAGTCCGCGGCCAATTTTGCCGACAATTTGACCTTCTATTTCGACTTGAGATGATTTTACTCGCTGGATGATGACTCGCATAGACTTGCTTTTTGGTAGCGTCTTAGGATTATTTGAACAGCAGCGCAATCGCCGTGTCGCTATGAAAATGAAAACGGTCCGATACACCGATGTCGGCAAAGTCCAACAACAATTATGGTCGAAGTAGGAAATTCTGGGTTAATACATCTTCTTTTTGCCTAAATATTGTTCAGAAATGAATCCAATTGAATGGCAGTGGCAATATATCAAAAAAAATCAACTAGCCGGAAAAATGTTTGAGGATGAATTAGAGCTCGCTTCTGCTGTAATTCATGGGGTAGAAGTTAGAGCAGAAAAAGGAAAGTATACTACAGAACCTGTTCAATTTAACTCCTATCAAGTTACTTAATCCTTCGTTACATACTTCTAAATATTTCCCTCGACTTACTTAATCACTAATCACCAATCACCAAGGACTCCCAATCATCACAAAAGCCGACCAATAATAAGGATGCGACAACTTTAAATCCGCAAACCCTTGCAGCGAAGCCGGCAACTCCACCCCCTCACCCCGACTCAAACCCCGCAATCGGCCACCCTCCAAACGCACATCTCCCCGCAACATCGCAATTTGCGCTTGTCGCAGCGCCGCCCCCTTAATTCGCGCCGTCTTCAACTGCTGGTAAAACTCACTCATCAATCCCAAAGTACCTTCATCACTCACGTACCACAAACTTCCCAAAGCCGTTTGCACCCCCGCTTGCAGCGCCAAACCCCCGAAACCCAACTCCGCCTGTGCATCTCCCACCGCAGTCCGGCAAGCACTTAAAACTAACATATTCACCTGCGGATCATTCAATCTCAAATCCCGCAATTGATCCAGTCGCAGCCGACTATTCCACAACTGAATAAAAGAATTATTCGGTGATCCAGGTCGAAATTCGCCGTGAGTAGCTAAGTGAATAATGCCAAAAGGCCGGCTTTGATGCTGTCGCTTCAAATTCTCCAAAGTGAAATCCTCATTCAGAAAACTAACTCCCGGCCACTCTCGGGAAATAGCTGCTATTTCAGCAGGAACTGCAGGCAAAGGATTCAACTCGGAAAATTCCGAGGCACCCATTGCTAAAACTTGAGAATTTCTGAGATCGACGTAGCGAGTCTCTGTTAAATTAATGCTGGGCATCAGGCTGAGATTGTACTTTTCTACCAAAAATTGCTGTCCGTCGTGCAAAGCAGCAAAAGGCATACCTCTCAAACCTCGATCGACAACAAAGGAAATAGTATCCGTTTCGCAGTTTTTCAAACTGTCCTCTAAAGGCGCAATGATCCACTTATAAAGCTGTTGGGAAGATGGTAGATAACTCGTAGTAGCCCGCACCCCCGGTTTGGTAATCTCATCCCGGAACTGAGTGACAACTTTCAGCAGTTCTGCCCGGTTCGCAGCTGGCACACTTTTGTGAACCACTTCACCGCAAGAAGTGATCAGCATTAAATTTAATTCTTCGGGCTGTGAGAATAGATAAATTAAGCTGGGTTTTGTGCCGGTTTGTGCGCCCACGGATGCTAACTTTGTTTTAATTTCCTCTGGGGATACCAACTCGTCGCTGATGTTGATGCCTAAATATTCCCCGAATTCTTGGCTGAAAGATTGATCCACTAGAGACAAAGCGGCCGATACATTGCCGGTTTCCAAATTCCTGCCGATGTCACCGCGAAATGCTGACTGAATAACTGAATCTCTGATATTTGAATTGAGGAAATTTCTCATTTCTCTGGGAGAGTGCATTCTTTCGGGGGGCATCCTTTGTCCGGGTTTTCCTATATCTCGCGATATTCTGTTTTGGTTCTGCCGCTGTTCGCGACTAAAGGGTTGGTTGCGATCGGGAAAAACCCGGTTTCTATCTAATGGAAATCTACCGCTTGGCGATAGTGGCGGAGGATTTGTACCGGGAGGATTTGTACCGGGAGGATTTGTACCGGGTTGATTTATACCGGGTTGATTTGTACCGGGTTGATTTATACCGGGTTGATTTGTACCGGGTTGATTTGTACCGGGTTGATTTGTACCGGGTTGATTTGTACCGGGTTGATTTGTACCGGGTTGATTTGTCGTGACGATCGCACTATTGCCTTGAGTGTAAGAATTTATGAAAGATCGGCCCTGAGTAATCGTACCCACAGGATTACTGGCGATCGCCCCAGCAGTACCGTTAGTCGTCGCATCTCCCACCGCAAAAGGCGTCGGCGGAGTGGCATCGCCGCCGCCGTGGCGGATCGTAACTGTACCGGGTTGAGTGTCGCCAAGAGTCGAGATGCTAACAGGAGTGCCGTTTTGGTCAAAACTACCCGTCACTCGCACTAAAGCCGGAGTTGCAACTTCAACATTACTGCCCGGAGCATCGATCGATGCAACACTAATATCATTTTGAGCGTTAAGATTTACTGTAGAAGTGCGATCGGCCCTAACAACAGGATTAACATTTATTCGCCCAATTCGGATTTCGTTGCCAGCTAAAATTCCGACACTTTCAACAGCACTTATATTACCAGTGCTGACGGTTCCCCTGGTGCTAGCGACATCAACTGCAACTCCCTGTAACTCCCCTGAATTCACATCCAGCGGTGCAGTTAAATTGACATTTCCTGTTGTAGCATCCGTATTGCCAATATTAATACTTCCAGAATTGCTAGTTACATTAACTCCAACTCCTCGCAAATCCCCTGAATTGACATCCAGCGGTGCTGTTAAATTGACAGTATTTTCGGTTGCTGTAGCGCTTCCAATATCCATACTTCCCGAAGAGCTATTTACATTAACTCTTGTTCCCAGCAAATCCCCCGAATTTACATTTCCCGATCCTATTATATTAATATTTCCAATAGATGTAGTATTACCGATCGCAATATTTCCGCGATCGCTCTTGAGTTCCACTGATCCCCCCAGCAAACTCCCTGAATTTAAGTTGCTGGTCGCTCTCAAAGCAATCGTAGCCTCCGGAGCATTGATCGAATCAACACTAATATTATTTATGGCGTCCAGATTGACTACGGGAATGATGGGATTAACTGGATTTGTGGCGACAGGATTAACAGTTATTGCCCCTGTGCTGATGTCCTGTCCGGCTACAATTCTGACATCTCCCGAAGTAGCGATCGCACCCGTATTAACACTCCCATTGCTGCTGCTAGCACTGACAGTCGCAGCGGTTAGATTGCCAACCGTTAAGTCCCTAAAAGCTGTCAAATTGATATTCTCGGTTGCTGTAATATTGACTGGTATAGTATTAGGAACAATGAGATTGGCATCAGTCAAAACTCCCAATGCTCCGGAGTTACTGGTAATATCAACTTTAGAACCCTGCAAAGTCCCAAAATTCACATTGCCAAAAGCTCTAAGTTCGATCGCCCCGGAAGTCCCAGTATCGATCGAGCCTGTGACGATATTACCCCGAACAGTATTCAGACTAATACTGCCGTTGATATCAGCACGAGAAATGTCACTTGTCAAGATAATATTGTCATTAGCTTGAATATTAATTGTCGAACTAGACGTTAATCTGCCCCCAACTAGCACTTCTGCTTCCCTACTTTCTAGACTAATTTGACCGCCATTAATATCTCTAGTTGCGATATTTCCCAGCGCTGACAAAATTACCGGCCCACCTGCTGAAATATTTTCAACTGAAATCAAATTGTTTGATAAAATTGGATTTGTAAAAATTGAATCTTCACCTAAACTGTTACTAACAGGATTTAGCAAATTTGCCACTCCCGCCCGCAAAATTAATGCGGGACTGCTGGTTAAAATAGCAATATCTGGATCGTCGGGATTCACATTTTCCCTACCCAATGCAATATCAGGGCCGGTAATTGTAATATCCTCGGCAACAATGCTCCCCTTCGCCTCGACTTTCAGCGAAACACCAGTATAATCTCCCAATAAAACATCTCCTTCCGAACTGATAATCGGGTCAAATAAACTCACGAAATTTCCCGGCATTCCTGACAAATTCCGCACCGAGAAATTGCCCCTCGAAACAAAGTGAGAATCCCCCGAAATAATACCGTTGCTAACCAAACTCAAATTGCCACCGCTTTGGAATTGCGGGGGAAGAGATGAGCCGCCGATCGCATTTTGAGTGAGAATATCAATAGTGCGATCGGCTTGAATGTATAAATTCCCCCCAGCCTGCGCCAAAAAAGGATTCTGGGCGCTGTCCCTGACCCGCACCGCATCCCCACCCAGCAAACTCAAATTCCCCGTAATTTGCAGCCTAGCACCCGCTAACGTGAGATTTTCTGCAGCCCATAAATTCGCACTTCCCGCATTCAACTGCGGAAGCCCAGACACATTAGCAGCAATCGCCACATCCCCAGAATTCACCTGCAAACCAGAACCCACAAGCCTTACAGAACCGTCATCAGCAACCGCAACACCAGCCGCCTGATCTTGCCCCGTACCTGTCAGCAACTGCGGCAAAGAAATAGGATTCAAAGTCTGTTGAGAATTACCAACATTCCCACCAGTTGCTATTTCCAAACTCAACAGATGCCCTGGCTGACTAATTCGCAAAACCTGAGATCCCGGAACCGCAGCAACAGTAATTTGCCCGCCCGGAGCCGACAACTGCCCGGTACTAACAACCGTACCGCCAAGCAAAGCCAAATTTTGCCCCGGAGTCACAGCTAAATTGCCAGCATTAACAATACTTCCCGGTACACCCGCACCAAAATTAAAAGCATTTGGCGTACCCACCAAGGCGCTAAAATTATTTGTACCCGCAGCATTAAACCAATTAGAACCAAAACCGACACCAGTAGCAGTAGTTGCAGTAAAAGCCGCCGGCACATTCAAACTCGCGTTCGGGCCAAACACAATCCCCGCAGGATTAATTAGAAACAGATTAGAATTGCCGCCCGTGACAGTAATTAAACCGTTAATTAGCGAAGCGTCCCCGCCAGCAATTCGAGCTAATATATTTTGAATAGCCGAATTTGTCAGAAAATTAGCAATTTGACCTTCATTCAAGCCGAACTGCCCAAAACTGTGAAAAAGATTCGCGCCGTCTCCCGACAAACTGCCACCGTTGATATCATAGCGGTTGCCGCTGGGGGTGACAACAGTACCCGTACCGTCAGCAGCAGGCACTATGGGCTGTGCTTGCGCGAAAGTATTAAAAATTAACAAAGAAAACGGACAAATAAATAGCGCAACCTTTTTAATCTTTAAGTTGGCATTTTTCATAGCAGTAACTAAAACTATCTCAATTGCCTTAATTATCGCACTTGCAAACAACTTACCCCTAAATAACAAATTAATTCGCTCATGACAACTCCCAAAATCAAAAGCCTCTACACAGACGGCGCTTGTTCCGGCAACCCAGGCCCAGGTGGCTGGGGTGCAGTAGTTTGTTTCGCCGACGGCAACTGTCACGAACTTGGGGGTGGAGAACCCCAAACTACTAACAACCGCATGGAAATGCAGGCCGCCGTCGCTGCGCTGGAATTTTTTGCGAATTCCGGTCAAACCGAACCAGTCACCGTTTACACCGATAGCGAATACGTTAAAAACGGCATCACTAAATGGATTCAAGGCTGGAAAAATAAGGGCTGGAAAACCTCAACCGGAAAAGATGTTGTCAACCAAGACCTCTGGCATCTGCTAGACAAGCTGAATTCCCGGCAAATCAAGTGGGAACACGTCCGCGGCCACTCCGGGGACTTCTACAACGACAGATGCGATGAAATCGCCCGCAGTTTCTCGCACAATCTCACTCCCGAACTGCAACAGCGCAAACCAACTGTAGGCGAGACTCAGGCGGACACTTTTGTCAGCGCGGTCACATCGCCCCTAGGTTCGGAAAACACAATTGTTTGGGAAGAAACGGACACAACTGGTAACAAAACGATAGAATCCTATGTCATAACTTCTGACCTTCCGATCTCCCACTCTACCATGATGGATTCAACTGCCGATACCCTGGAGAACTTGCCCCGCGAGGTGAGGGTTCAAGACCTCCGCAATCTGATCGAAACGTTGCACATCGCCGACGAGGTTGCGACGAAAGGCTACTTGATTACCAGTTCTGAACTGGCTGATTTGATGGATGTAAATGCCAGCGCTGTCACCAGTCGTGGAGACAACTGGGTTTGGCGAAATTGGGTAGTTTCGCGGGTGCGGCGCGAAGGCAACCAAATTCTCTGGCAATTAGAGAGAATCGACCACGTTAGTACAACTGATTAGTGGTTAGTCATGAGTTATTAGTTGATTAATGACTGATGACTAATGACTGTCTCAAAGCAAGATTTGGCAAAATTCCGTAGGGACACAACATTGTTGTGTCCTTTTAGTCATCAGTCATCAGTCATTAAATTTGAATGATAGGCATTCACTCTCCTATATTGAAAACCATCTGCGTTGCATCGGCGCTTTCCCTATTAGGGAGCATCTCATATTTGTAAAAATACTTCTTCTGCCTCCTGACTCCTGTTTCCAGGCTCCTAGCTCCTAAGTCCTAACTCCAATTTCTAGCTTGGCTTCATCCAAAAGTGAGAGGCTCTCCCCTATTAGACCTCTCCAACAATTTAACTATGAGTGCGATCGCTTCCATATTATCAAAGAATTGTCGCTTCACTTTCATGAGTCAACTTGGGGAACATATAGAGAAAAATTTCTCATAAGCCACAAGGCTATTAGATCTAGGATATGACTAACTCAAGCGGCTAATTACTCATGCTGAAAATCTGCATAACCAGCCCAAAAAAATCAACAGAGAAAAGCCTGAAACGATCGCCCAAAGCAGTAAAGTCAGGCTCAGCGTTTAAAAGATCCCTTAAGAGTTCAACTTGCTCTCTCTATTGTCACCTGATTGATAGAGTGCGGTAGCGATGACAGCCGACTAAACTTAAATTCAAACACAAACACAATCTGCATTGGAGTAAAAAGGCGATGAGTGTTCATATTGGCACTTCAGGTTGGAGTTACGACCACTGGGAAGGTGTGCTTTATCCCCACCACCTACCGCCGCGCTCTAGGCTAGATTGCTATATCCAGCACTATCAAACCGTCGAAGTTAATAGCACCTACTACCGCTGGCCACCAAACACTACCTTCGCTAACTGGCGAGAGCGCCTCCCCCAAGGATTTCTGATGACGGTAAAAGCGCCGCGTGGTCTAACGCACTCTAAGCGTCTTTACTCGCCCGAAAAGTGGTTGGAACGGATGAGTGAGGGACTTCAATGCTTGGGTTCACGATTGGGTATTCTGCTCGTCCAACTCCCTCCCCAGTTTGGCTGCGACTCGGTCCGCCTAGCCTACTTTCTAGAACAGGTGCCGCGCTGGATCAAAGTAACTGTCGAATTCCGACACCCAAGCTGGCACACAGAAGAGGTATTTTCGCTGCTGGAACGCTCTGGAGCGGCTTACTGCGTGATGAGCGGGGCTAACCTTCCGTGTATTCTGCGCGCAACGGGGTCAGTCGTCTATGTGCGCCTCCACGGCCCCGACGCCAACAATCTCTACGGTGGCTCCTACTCGGATGATGATTTGCATTGGTGGGCCGATCGCATCCATGAGTGGGAAAGTCAGGGGCGAAGTGTGTTCGTCTACTTCAACAACGACGGAGAGGGAAATGCAGTGAGGAACGCTTCTAAGCTAAAAAGTTTTGTCGAAAACCGTACTTAATGAGCGGCAAAGATTGACCATTCTTTTAGGCGCATTAATAAAAAACGCTTAGTAGTTCCTAAGCTTAGTAGTTCCTAAATCTGAATGAGTTCGCTTGTAAGCCCTATTTGTCCGACTTGGCAGCATAAACTCGATATTTCTAGCTTTTGTGCCAGCTTCAGAGAACGCTTTGTTTCGTACATTCCCGTCACGAAATCCAACCGCGATACTACACTAACGATACGCTTATTTGGCGATCGCTACAACTATTGTGAGCTAAAAACCTTTTCTGAGTTTTCTATTTTTTCCTGATTTACTTAGCCTAACAAAGTAAATGGATGCAGGTTTAGGATTAATGGTGTAGAGCGAGTGGTGGTTTATTACTCTGTTGAGTAAAAGAAATTTCGATAGAAAGCACATAGAGTTACAGCGTATTCCAGGTTTGTGAAGTGTAGGGACACTGCACTGCCGTGTCCCTACGGCGAGCTAACTATAGGCGGGTATACTTCATAAATGTGGAATCTGCTGTAAATTAAGGAGATTAGTCATGGCAAGGCGATTAACCGCATCGGGTTATATTTCTGGAGTTGATGATGAGACATTCGGGTCGAATGAATATGGCAATGCCTCTCTCGTTCGGGAAACTATCCTCTCTGATTCCGTACCTCAAAATGTTCTCTCTCTCGAGTGTCGATGGGGAGGAGAGTGCCGCGTTGAACTTACTTTAGTCGCTCAGGCCTTGGATAATGGAGATGTCCGAGTCAATGGAACTGCTAAACTTTTTGAAGGAACCAGCGAAAGTACAGGCGATCTAGATGGCCAGAGAGATTTTGTTGTTTTGGTTCCGCGCGGTAAGAATGCTTCCCATTCTGAAAGGGTTAATAATGATGATGAGGGCGGAGATTATGCTGACATCACAGTTACATTCAACAACGCCATTGTTGAAGATTGAGCAGTGGTAGCCTAGACGCTTCTAACTCATACCGTCGGACAGCTTGATGAGCGCCCGGCTTATTACTAAGTCGGGCAATTACCAATAGCCAACGGCTATCTATAATGACTTAACTACGTGATACGTTAATTGAACTCCAAAGCAAGTTAACGAATGAAGGTTAGCTTACCCCCAACTGCCATGATTTGTCTCAAACCTCAAATTAACGGCATCACTCGTCAGGTTAATTCCTTTAGCGGGCATACAACCGCCAAACATTGCCCAAAAACTAGGGAGTGCACCCGCTCCCGCTCAACAAATAGCTGCAATGCCTAGAGCTACTACGGCAGCAATCGCGCAATCTTTAGCATCGTTCCAACTTTGCTATGCAACATCATTAGGTAGGGAATCGTTACAAAAACTTTATGCTTAGTCCACCTCGGAAAGCGGGATGAATCGATGTATCCTCAACTCAGGTGCACCATCAAAACTAGCTATTTGAAATTCTCTGGTAGCTATACTTTACTTGGTAGAAGAGCTTTTCTTTTTAAGACTTCCCAGAAAAGACCTTTGTATCGGGAAGAACTGCCATAAAAAACCATAGCTTTTAGCGCCATATCCCGATCTAAAGCTTGGGGTACTGCATCCCAATCGATCGGGTGTTCGCAACCAGAGCGTTGGCATGGGAGCTCACGGTGATGACAAAATAACTGCTACTTTTTACGGAGTAATCGCTCAGAAACTCGCGTTGGCTGTTCTAGGCCGCAGAACTTCGAGATTCAGCTCTAGTTTTTCTCCCAGCCACAAAGAATGTTTCGTATGGTCTGCTAGATCATCGCCTGTTTCGGGATGGACGAGAATATCTAACCCCTCGCGATGCAGCATTAACCAAGGAACGACTTTCCCAAATTGCGAGGGTAAAAATGCAATTTGATACATGGCTTGGGAGTGGGGGCCGATGGGTTTGTCATGCCAACGCCCTAGTTGCACCTCAAACTGAGTCAATCCTTCGCGTACACGCGCTGCAACATCGCGATTATCTGGGTTGAAGTAAATATGTGCGTGAAAACCAACAATTTCGATAGTGTCTTCTTTCATCATTTTTAGTGGGGTATTGAGCGGACATCTGCACAAAACGGCTGTTAATTTGAGGCTAACTGGGTGAACGCCACTTAAGAGGTGTGGGTTGCGGGCATACAAGAGGCAGCGATGGCTCCGCCCCGGCTCACGCCTACGCACTCTTCGAGATTTGGGGCATGGCGCGGGTGTTGGGATTTGGGTTGGGTTATCCCATAATTGGGGTGTTGGTGGCGATCGGCAACAAGTTTGGTAATACATTAGTCATGGTGACAAGAGAATCCGCCAAGGTTGACAGTCGCTTCCTTCCCGAACTTATGTTAACTGTGAATAAAAACTCGCACAAACTCTCTGCTTTCTTACCAATTCTAGCACTGGCTTTTGTTCTAACCTCTGCACTAGCTGGGATAATTGAGCCAACATCTCTTTTCAGTTGGTTGTTTCGCCCAGAAAAGCTATAACTCAAACAAACCTGCATCACTGAGTCGCACAATTGGATGGGAGGATGAACAAGCTCTTTGCGTTGGGAAGATCGCGTACAAACAAATATAGCTTGGGGATTCTTGGACGCGGAGAAAAGCCCTGCGAAAATACCACCATTGATTGTGTCTGCGCTGTAAGATAGGGGCGGCATCCCGCAACCTAAAAACGGGTTTCTAAGGCCCAAGGGGAGAATCGAGCGAGCAAAAGTCAGGCGACTATTTCCCGCGAACAAGTACACAATAAATCAGTAGACTGGCGAAGGATATTCAGATAACAGCAGAATTAAATAAATATTTACAGATATCAACGAGGAAGAGCACTCAATGGGAAAGTTAAACAGTTCAAAGTTGGTCGCACTACTAATTGGCACAGCAGTCATTTTTTTGATTTTGGTAACATCAGTTAGCGCTCAATCGAAACTAACAGAGCGCTCGAAACTAGCAATTAATGGAATAGGGCCAATTCGGGTACGTATGACAGTTGATGAAGCGTCAAAAGCAGGTGGGATTAGATTAATTAGAAGTGGGAGTGGTGGTATTGACGAATACCTGTGTTCCTACGTCCAACCAAAAGGAGAGCCAAAAGGAATTAGCTTTATGATAACAAACGGTCGCATTGCCAGAGTGGATATTAGCAGCAAGCTCATCACCACCATCAAAGGAGCTAGAATCGGGGATAATGAAAACCGAATTTTATCTTTATATCCTGGGCAAATTAAAGCAACGCCTCACCCTTATGTAAGCCGCCCACCTGACAATGGAAAATATCTAACTTTTGTACCTAAAGATGCCGCTGACAAAAACTACCGCATAATTTTTGAGACTAGCAAAAATCGTGTAGATAGGTTCCGTTCGGGTAAACTTCCTGAAGTTGAGTATATAGAAGGCTGTTCATAATAGGCTCAAAAAACTCTTAATCCTGTGACATCTACCTCAACAGCCGACAGCATTTTGGGTTCCATCCCGTACAAATCATTCAGAACAAGCTTGGCATTGGGAAACACGAAATACTCCCTCAGCGTGCCGATGCGGTAATTGAAGGCTTTGTAGCCGATCGCCCAACCCTTGAAATCTCGATTTCGATCGCCTGCAATAGCCAACAAATGCAAAAATAATTAGAGACTACTTAACATCAGTCCCAGTTAAAAGAAAGAATCCAACTGTAAGTCCGCGCTCCAAACCCTCATAAAATGAGTGATTTCCCATCGAAAATCTCAAATCTCAAATCGAAAATAGCATGAGTCCCAGCTTGCGAACAGTCATTGCTACCAGGTATGTCACTCCCTTGCGCGAGGGCGGATCGCTGCCGGCGATCGTCGAAGCAGATGATGACGGTATGTACGTGCTCAAATTTCGCGGTGCCGGCCAGGGAGCCAAATCTCTGATCGCGGAGCTAGTGGCGGGAGAGATTGCTCGCGCTTCCGGACTCCCAATCCCCGAACTCGTCTTTGTTGAACTCGATCCCGAACTGGCTCGCACTGAGCCTGACCCGGAAATTCAAGACTTGATCCGAGCCAGTGCTGGCCTCAACCTCGCCCTCGACTATCTCCCGGGCTCCATCACTTTTGACCCGATAGCGGGGAAGTCCGATGCGGATTTGGCCTCAGAAATCGTCTGGTTCGATGCTTTTGTGACTAACATCGATCGCACGCCGCGCAATGCAAATATGCTCGTATGGCACCGCCGGCTTTGGCTGATCGATCACGGTGCGGCCCTCTACTTCCACCACACCTGGAAAGATTATCTCTCGCGCAGCCGCGATCGTTTCCCCCCAATCAAAGACCACGTTCTGCTGCGTTTTGCCAGCACCCTGGAAGCGGCAAATTCAAAGATGACTCAAACGCTAACCCCTGACATCATTCACAATATCATTAAACTAATTCCTGATGCTTGGCTGGTGGGAGATTCTCCTTTCAGCGATAGCAACCAACATCGCAATGCTTATATTGAGTACCTGCTAAATCGGCTAGAATCACCACATATTTTTTTGGAGGAAGCGATTAGTGCCAGATCGATTTCTTTATGATTACGCCATTATCCGTGTCGTTCCCAAAGTTGAGCGCGAGGAGTTTATCAATGTGGGGGCGATCGTTTCCTGCGGTACGAAAAAATTCCTCGATGCCCGTATCGAAATAGATGAACAGCGCTTGATGGCGATCGACTCAACGTTGGATCTGGAAATGATTCGCAATCACCTAGCAGTCATTCCCATCATTTGTGCAGGCGGCAAGGAATCTGGTGCGATCGGTCAACTTCCCCACAGAGAGCGCTTTCACTGGCTCGTAGCACCCCGCAGCACGATCGTTCAGACATCACGCGTACACACTGGTTTTTGCCAGAGTTTACCGAGTGCGATCGAACATCTGCTCGATACAATGGTGCGATCGTCTTGCCGAAAACCATCTGTAAACGCTCGGTTGCTAGCGGCGGGAATTGACACTCAGGAGATGCGATCGCACTCTAGTTAGCGTCAGCTTGTCGGTTAGATGCTGCTTTGAGCTTGGTAGGGGCTCTATCCATTTCGGAAAACACTCAGAATATCCGAATTATTCATATCTCTCTTCTCCACCTCTCGACCTCTGCGTGAATCTGCGTCAATCTCTTGTCATCTGCGGTTTATACATTCTCTTTTTTTAACCGCAGATGAGGACAGATTAATACAGATGAATTAGATCAATTCCGGTTACACTGTCGGTGAGCGTTGACTGTTGGCTGGATTTGACAATTCCCATGCTACAGGATTTGATATAACTTTTCTAAAGTCTTAACCGCAGTTTCGCAAGGTAGAAAGATGATGCACAGTGAACCGACAAATATGACTTTCCCTCTCTGGGGTTTAGCAATTTTCATTTTGTGGACGATCGCAGTTGTTGTCATGCTGCTGACAGTCAGGATTCGGCATCTATCTGCGGGTGGATCTGTAAAAGATTTCGGCACACAGAACGATGACAGCTTGCTTTGGCGACTATTTCGAGTACAATCCAACTTGATAGAAAACCTGCCTTTGTATTTAGGAATTGTTTTTCTTCTAACCGTTAGGGGTGTATCAGGAACAGCAGTAGATTTGCTGATTGTTGTGTACATCTTATTTCGGCTGGTACATTCAGTGATTCACATCGCTGGCCTCGATCCCAAGTTTCGACTATTGAGCTTAGCGATTCAGTTAAGCTGCTTGGTCGCCTTAACTTTTATGGCAGTTTTATAGTTAAGGATTTAGGCAATGAGCACATATATTGTAGGGTGCCTCAGCAGCAAACTCTAATTGTTTTGTACACAGCCTCAGTCTGACGCACCTTGCAAGTCGATGCCCCTGTAACATTACTAACTGTGATTTGGCTAAATTATTGAAGTTTATGAACAGAATATATCGTGCGATCGCTGTTATTTTAATTGTATTAGGCTGCACTATTTCAGTTTTAGTTCAGCCGCCGCAATCAGCCTTAACCATGCCGCCTCTAGTGCCAAAATCTTCACCTAGCGGAGGAGATTTGGCTCAGACAATTAATTTTGGACGGCACTTTCAAGAGCTAGGAGTGGAAGGCTCGATCGCGATTTACGATTTGAATAGCGATCGGCTTTATCAACACAACCCGCAGCGTAACGCCACAGCTTTTTTACCTGCATCTACATTTAAGATTGTCAACTCTCTGATTTCCTTAGAAACAGGGGTGATTTCAGATGAGATTGCCGTTCTAACTTGGGATGGAATTCAAAGGCAAATTCCCGCATGGAATCGAGACTTGAATATGAGAGAAGCCATAAAACTTTCCGCCGTTTGGTTTTACCAAGTTCTCGCCCGCCGAGTCGGACACGAGCAAATGCAAAAAGGGGTAGCTAAAGTCGGTTATGGCAACCAAAAAATCGGTAACAAAGACGATATTGACAAATTCTGGTTAGAGGGAGAACTGCGAATCACACCCAACGAGCAAATTCAATTTCTCCGCCGTCTCTACAAAAACGACTTACCCTTTTCCGAGCGATCGCTGTCTCTAGTTAAAGACATCATAATTGTTGAAAAAACTCCCGATTACACAATTAGGGCAAAGACAGGCTGGGCAAACTTTGGAGAACAAACAAAGTCTCAAATTGGCTGGTATGTAGGTTATTTAGAAAAAGATAAAAACGTTTACTTTTTTGCTACAAACATTGACATCCGCAACGAAAATGACGCATCTGCAAGAATCGAGTTAACGCGCCGTTGCTTCAAGGATCTTGCGCTGCTATAACTGCGTTATTTGTTCTCTAATCTTCGCAAAAACGCCAGCGGATTGGCTAACGGTGAGAGCCAAAATACCCATTTAGCCGATGCCTGAGTTCGATCGCAGGAAGCCGAGTCTTTTAAATCTTTTAGGACTTACGCAATTGGGACATATATATAGTTGCTATAGTGCTATATATCATTTCTCGCAAGGCGACAATCATCTAAGAGAGCATTAACTTTTTCAACGACTAGCCAGGGGTTTCGACCTTTCAAACAAGCTACGATCGCTGCTTCATAGGGATTTCTGCCAGTTTTTTTTACTGCTGCGATCGCCTGTTTGTTAGACAATCCCCGCCCGCTGACCAACCAAGCAGCCAAAACCTGTCCTGTACGTCCGATCCCCCCAGAACAGTGAACTACAACCCGTTCGCCTTTGCTATTTGCAGATTCCAAAAACGGCAATATTCGATCGATTAAAATATCGCGATCGACCAATTCAAAGTCTGGAATCGGTGCCCAGCAAACTCGATCGCACCCAAATATTTTCCTATATGTTCCCAGTAAATCAGTGTAGCGGATGAGTTGCGTCTGAGCAAGCAAGCAGCAAACTTGCTTGATATTATGCCGCTGCATAAATTCAATCCACCGAGCAATTTCTGCATCGCGGTATCCTGGTCTGGCTGCACCAAACACAATTAATTCATTCTCTGAAGCCGCAGCGAATTTGTGCATACTGTTTTCAATATTTTTACCTATAATTAAGAAAGACGCACAAATCCTGAATCAACAGTGAAAAACAACAGCTTGATCATCTTAATGAATGGGCTGCAACCCAAACCCGAAACCGTTTTGCTATGCGACTCAAGTGCAGCAGCTTCTGAGATGGCATTCATGCTCAACGGTGAGTGGGATGGGTGCAATAGTTTGGTGCTCCCTAAATGCGACAAGGTAGCAATTGAAGCAGCCGCCAGTTTGCTGGAGACATCCTGGTGCTACCAAAATACTTGCGAACCCGTTTTAATTCGGCTGGAAGTTGACGAATTTTTGCGCCGTTATGCGATTGGAGACAGGTTTTTTATTAATGCTAACTTGCGATGCGCGCAATTGAGCGAACTTTGCTTGGAAAACATTGATTTGAGTTATGCTAAATTAAATTTGGCTAACCTCAGCGGCACTAATTTAAGCAAAGCAAACTTAATGGCAGCACAGATGCCAGCAGCAAATTTGAGTGGCAGCAATTTGAGTGGATCGCAACTTGTGAGGGCGAACTTATCAGGAGCAAATTTATCTGATGCTAATCTCAAAGGTGCAGATCTGAGTTATGCAGATTTAAGCAATGTTTGCTTAACAGGTGCTGATTTAAGAGGTGTAAATTTAGCTAGAGTAGACTTAAGAAAAACAAGCTTAGATAGGGCGATTGTTAAGTAATACCAAATCCCGCTTAAATACTTTCTCTCACACCCTCTCCCTACCTCCTGTCAACATTTATCCGCGTACATCCGCCACCATATCGGGGATAACCTGTCCTTTTTCCCAATACTGAACAGCAGCCCCAAAGACTCCCAATAACCTACCAAAAGCGCTAAAACTCAGGTCGCTACGCGCTAGCTTCACAACTTCGCTCAATTTTTTCCTAGCTTCGGCGTCCACAGTATTACTCGTCAGATAAACACAACTCCTAGTTTACAGATAAATTTATCTAATACTCATTTCCCAGCAGCTTCAGCCGATGCAGCGAATCTATCCGCTACAGCTTTGCCAATTAGCGCCACCTGACTCAGAGGCAAAAACTGAATTTTTTTGACAATATTTTTAATTTCTGGGGCTTGCGAGACTGGATTGCCATCCAAAAAGCTGAGAAACTCTTCCAGCGAATAACCAGCTCTTGCAGCGAGCTTAGCCAAGTTTTCAGTATCAGGAACCGTATCGCCCCTTTCCCAAAGCTGAACAGCGGTAGCGGAAACGCCCAAAAGCTTACCAAACGCTCGCTGACTCATTGTTCCGCGCGCTGTTTTGATGATTTCACTAAGTTTTTGTCTATTTTGGATGTTCACGACTCGAAGGTTACTCAACCGTATCTACCAGTCTACTTACGAAGTGATACATCAACTATATTTCCCAGACGACTCAGCCGCCGCCGCGAGTCTATCCATCACGGCTCTACCAACCACGGCTAACTCACTAATTGGTATACATTGAATTTTTTTAAGCAGATCGTTAGTATCTACAGGTTCCTGCACCGGCTTGCCTTCAAGATGAGCCATGAGCTCTTCCATCGTAAATCCTGCTCTTGTCGCAATCTGAGTCAAATTTTTGGTATCTGGAAGTACCTGCCCCTTTTCCCAATACAAGACAGAAGCAGCAGAAACTCCCAACAGCTTGCCAAAAGCAGTCAGACTCATCGAGCCCCGCGCTAATTTAACAACCTCACTCAGTTTTTTCCTAGCTTCTGCGTCCACAGTATCAGTCACCAGATAACCACAACTCCTAGTTTACTTGTCTACCAACAAATTTGTCTGTCTTGCTTGACAGCAGAACTTTTAGCAGATAGGATTTTAAATATATTTAAAACTTTAATTTTAGTGAAAGCAGATTGGGGAGCAATACCAATGACCAACAGACGCACTCAAAAAACTAGCAAGACAAGCCGCACCCGTCAAAGCCTTACAGCCTCCGGTTGGCTCAAACCCCAATGCTGGCAAATCTCCAAAATAGAAGCAGCCGAAGCCTTGAGAATGCCCGTCAACCGCATAGTCAAAGTCTACCCCAAACAACATCAGGTAATAGTTGTTTACCTGAACAAGAAAGGACAAAAATGCAGTTCTTTTTTCAGCTACAGACTATTTGCCAGATGGGAACAAGAGGCGATCGCAGCAATTGCCAGTTGTCGAAACCAGCAAATTCTAGCACCCCTAGAAGTCATTGTACAATACGACCTCGAACATATCAAATATCCAGTGGCGATCGCCGATGCAATGTGAGAAGCCCTACTCAACCATATCTCCCGCGTAACAAGGGAACTGAGGCTGAGCAAACAATGCGCCTAGTCCCCCATCACTCCATCAATTAGTAGAAGCAGCCAACTCAGCCAAACGTTCCTGCTGATCCTGAGAAATGCAAGTTTGAATAATCCCCTCAATATCCCCTTCCAAAACACTATTGAGCGAGAAATTCTCCCCCAAACGGTGGTCCGTAGCCCGATTGTCCTTATAGTTGTAAGTGCGAATCTTCTCCGATCGCGAACCAGTACCAACCTGAGCTAAACGCCGGGACTTCACCTCATCCTGCTGTTCCCGCAACTTCATCTCATAGAGCTTAGCCCGCAAAATCTGCATCGCCCGCTCCTTATTCTGCAACTGACTGCGCTCCTCAGTACAGAAAATCCGAATTCCCGTCGGCTTGTGAAACAAATCCGCAGCAGTTTCCACCTTGTTCACGTTTTGACCGCCAGCGCCGCCCGATCGAGCCGTGCTCATCTCAATATCCTTCGGATCGATGTGAATCTCCACATCATCAACCTCCGGCATCACAGCCACCGTCGCCGTAGAAGTATGCACCCGGCCGCCAGCCTCAGTCACAGGTACCCGCTGCACCCGGTGTACCCCAGCCTCAAACTTCAGCTTGCTGTAAACACTGTCGCCTGTAATTTCCAGAATCACCTCTTTAAAGCCGCCCATTTCCGCCAGCGACTCGCTCACCAACTTCACCTGCCAGCCTTGAGTTTGAGCGTAACGGGAATACAGTCGCAGCAAATCTCCAGCCCAAATACTAGCCTCATCTCCGCCAGTACCCGCCCGAATTTCCAACATAATATTCTTATCATCGTTCGGGTCGCGAGGGAGCAGCAAAACCTTCAAACGACTTTCCAAATTCTCCAGCTTCGCCTCAAGTTCCTGAACTTCCAGCGCAGCCATTTCTTGCATATCTCGATCGCCCGCGGCTTCCTTGAGAACCTGTCGCGCGCCCACCAAATCTTCCTGAGTAGTTTTCCACAGAGCAAAAGTATCGACCACTTCCTCCAAGGACGATCGAGCTTTTGCTACCCGTTGAAACTCTTGATTGTCCCTAGCGACATCCGGGTCAGCCATGCGGCGAGTCAACTCATTAAAAGTTTGCTCTACCGACTTCAATTTATCCAGCAAATAAGATTCAGCCATTGTCAGTTGTCCTTTGTCAATCGATTTTAGATTTTAGATTTTAGATTTTAGATTTTAGATTTGAAGAACAGTTGGGATAGAATCTCGATCGAACTCAACTGCCTGCATAGCAAGTCTTCAATCTAAACTCTCCAATCCGAGGGCGGATCGATTTTAGATTTTAGATTTTAGATTTTAGAACTCAAGAGCAGTTAGGATAGATGTCGATCGAACTTAACTCGATCGAACTCAACTGCCAGCCTTAGCAAGTCTTCAATCTAAAATCTAAAATCCGAAGGCGGTAAGTTGCCAGTAGAAAGAACTACTCTCAACAAACTGCGGACAAATGACAATCCGGCTACTTCTTCTTTTTGCCTTTAGCAGCAGCCTTAGAAGCATCTGCTTTGGGATCTTCCATTTTCAGCGGCCCAGAGGAAGCATCTGCCTTCGGCATTTCTACCTCGGTCATGCCGTATTTCCGCATAAAACGCTCGACACGACCTTCAGTATCAATAATCTTCTGAGTGCCAGTATAAAAAGGATGATTTCCCGACCAGACATCAACTTGAAGCTTTGGTCTAGTTGAACCCACAGTCATCACCAGTTCCCCGTTGCAATAAACCTGAGATTCGGGATACCACTCAGGGTGAATGCCATCTTTTGCCATTGTTTTTTACTCTCTAATTTTTGACTTTACAACCATTTTAGCTGCCGCAGGACTTCTAAACCAACAACAGCACCAATTTTGTCTTATACCTTTTGGAACCCGGAATCAGGAATCGGAAATAAACTTGAAAAAAAGGCAGATAAAATCTGAATGATTCTTGCCTTTTCTTTCTTCCTTTTTCCTTCTTCCCTCAATCCGTCAATCCGAACATCCGTTACATCCGTTAAAAAATCCGTTGCCGAACTTTCATTACATCCGTTACATCCGTTACACAATCCGTTGCCGAACCTCGATTACCGCTTCGAGTATTGAGGAGCTTTGCGAGCTTTCCGCAAACCGTACTTTTTCCGTTCTTTGGCCCGCGGGTCGCGAGTCAAATAGCCCTCAGTCTTAAGAGGCTTGCGGTTGTCCGGGTCTAATTGACAAAGTGCTCTAGCGACACCCAAGCGAATCGAATCAGCCTGACCTGTCAAGCCACCGCCTTCGACTTTTACCAAAATGTCGTACTCATTTTCCAGACCCAAAGTTTCCAGAGGGGCTTTGGCGAGAGCCAAATAAGTAGGGTTGAATTGCAGGTACAAATCCCCCTCTTTACCATTGACAGTCAGTATGCCAGTGCCGGGAACCAAGCGCACCCGCGCTACGGAACGCTTGCGGCGGCCGGTACCCCAGTAAACAGCGCGACCCGATGTATCTGTTGCTTGCATTACTCATTTCCTCCCGGAATCGTGTGAACAATTAATTCTTCTGGTTTTTGAGCTTGGTGCGGGTGGTTGGGGCCAGCGTACACCTTCAGTTTAGTGAACAGTTGTCTGCCCAGAGAAGTGTGAGGCAGCATTCCCCGTATAGCTTCTTCGACGATTCTTTCGGGCAAACGTGCTTGCAATTTGGCAAAAGTTTCTGTTTTCATCCCGCCCGGTCTTCCAGAATGGCGGCGGTAGATTTTCTGGGTACGTTTTTTGCCAGTAACAGCGATTTTGTCGGCATTGATGACAATTACGAAGTCGCCGGTATCCATAGAAGGAGTGTAAGTCGGTTTGTGTTTCCCCCGGAGGTACATGGCAACTTCAGTTGCCAGACGGCCCAGCCGCTGGTCGGCGGCATCGACCACGTACCACTTGTGCTCTAGGGAGTCTTGAGTAGGGACGTAAGTTTTGTTCATTGTTTGTTGTTAGTTGTCTATTAACTGTTAACTGTTGTTAGTTGTCAGTTGTCAGTTGTCAGTTGTCAGTTTTTAATTGTTAGTTGTCCTTAGTTTTTTATTAGTAGTTACCTAATGACTAATGACTAATGACTAATGACTAATGACTAATGACTAATTTTGGCTGAGTGTCGTACCAGACCTCTGGGGGAAAGGGAAATTCTGAATAGCCAACCCGCAGCAGGCACAAACCTTGAGCGGGAGCGGCATATTTTACCATTTCTCGGCGTTCGTTGACCCAGATATCTGTGAAATTGTCGATCGGCCTTTCCCCGCGACCCACCTGCACCAGCAACCCCACCAGCAGCCGCATCATCCCGTATAGAAACCCGCTCGCCTGAACCTCAATATAGATAAGAGGCCCAGAACGGTGACACTCTGCCGCTTGTACGTCCACCCAGGAATGGGGGCGGGCTGAGCCCGCGCGGTGAAAAGCAGCCAGGTGATGCCGCCCGATGAGCGGTGTCAAAGCTTTCTGAATCAAAGATTCATCCACAGGGGCGTGATAGCAGTGCCAAGCAAAAGGACGCACAAACAAATTAGGGGTCGGATCTGTATAAAGGGTGTAGCGATAGCGCCGCCAACTGGCTGAGAACCGAGCGTGCCAGGTAGGTTCCACCTTTGCCGAAGCTCGAATTAAAATATCTTTTGCCAGTCGAGAGTTGAGAACGCTTGCCCAGCGGTGAGCCGGAATTGGGCCGTGGGCATCAAAATGCGCTACTTGAGCAGCAGCGTGGACTCCCGCATCGGTTCTCCCAGCAGCGTGCAGCGTTACCGGGCGTTCCAGAACAGTCGATATTGCTGTTTCAATTTCTTCTTGTACTGTACGCTGGTTCGGCTGTCGCTGCCAACCGTGAAAGTTAGTGCCGAGGTATTGGATTACTAGAGCAACGCGCTGTATCGATTGGGGATTTTCGATTGGGGATTTTGGATTGTCAGTCATAAATCACAAATCTCCAACCCAAAATTGAATTAAACCAGTTCAACGATCGCCATTTCGGAATTGTCTCCTTGACGGGGGACAGTTCGCACTACGCGGGTGTAGCCCCCGTTGCGCGAGCCGTACCGTTCTTGGGCTGCTTCAAACAAGGCGTGTACTAACTGTTTGTCGTAGATAAAGCCCATAGCTTGCCGGCGAGCGGCCAAGGAGCCATCTTTTGCCAGGGTAATCATTCTGTCCGCCTCTGGGCGCAGCGCTTTGGCGCGGGCGAGAGTGGTAGTAATTTTACCGTGGCGGATTAATTCGGTGGTCAGCGAGCGCAGCAGGGCGCGGCGCTGGTCAGCCGGTTTGTTGAGTTGGGGAACGCGACAGCGGTGACGCATAGCAGTTGGTAATTGGTAATTGGTAATTGGGTGCCGGGATAGTCCGCGAGTTTTGAGCGGTGATTTCTTTAACTTAAAAACTCACCTACTTAAAATTCAGAACTTTTTTACCCGTTACCCGTTGATTAACTTTTAGCTGATTTTTCCTGTGGCAAGGTAATGCCCAAGCGTTTTTGTAAAGCTTCAATCACTTCTTCGGCAGACTTCTGCCCGAAGTTCTTGATCTCGAGCAAGTCTTCTTGGGTATAATCCAATAAGTCTGCGACTGAGTTGATCTGAGCCCGCTTGAGACAGTTGTAAGCCCGGACGGACAACTGCAATTCTTCGATCGGAATTTGGCTAGTAGGATCGGCTTCACCTGGATACTCTGGTTTGAGAGAATCTTGGGTGATGTCTTTGAGAGGTGCAAATAAATCTACCAGGATGTTGGCAGATTGACTCAAAGCTTCTTGAGGAGTCACGCTGCCATCAGTCCAGATTTCCATAATCAGCCGGTCTTTTTCGACCGTACCGCCTACCCGAGCATCTTCAACGCTGTAGTTGACTCGGCGAATCGGCATAAAGATGGCGTCAATTTGGAGAAAATCCAAAGCCGATCCATCATCCCGACTGCGGTCTACTGCTCTGTATCCGATGCCTTTTTCAATTCTGAATTCCATTTCCAGAACTGAACCTGGGGAGAGAGTTGCAATGTACTGGGATCGATCGATCAATTCCACCTCTGAGGGCAAATCGAATCGATCGGCCGTAACGGTGACAGGCCCCTCAATCCGCAACCTACCGATTTGCGGCTGCTGAGAATGAGTTTTGAGGACGACCTCTTTCATGTTCAGGAGAATTTCTAGAACATCCTCACGTACCCCTTCGATCGTGGCAAACTCGTGATTGACACCCGCGATGCGGACTGAAGTTACTGCTGTTCCTTCCAAATTTGAAAGCAGAACTCGCCGAAGCGCATTCCCAACAGTTGTTCCCTGACCGCGATCGAGCGGTTCTAGGACAAATTTTCCGTACTGACTGCGGTCTTTGTCAGTGTTAGACTCTATACATTCAATTTGAAACTGCGCCACGGAGTGACCTCCCTTTTCCACTTTGGATTTTTGATTTTGGATTTTAGATTGCAGAGCATACCCCTGAACGGATTTCGGATTTTGGATGGACGGGGCAACAGTTAGAACCATTAGTTTTTGACTTTAAGCAGTTAGCCATTATCCAAAATCTAAAATCTAAAATCTCAAATCGTTTTAGACTCTACGCCGCTTGGGAGGGCGACAGCCGTTGTGAGGAATTGGGGTAACATCTCTAATCAGGGTGATTTCCAGTCCCGCCCCTTGCAGCGCCCGGATTGCAGTTTCTCTACCTGCTCCAGGCCCGCTCACCATTACTTCTATTTGGCGCATTCCTTGGTCGTTGGCTCTGCGGGCAGCACTTTCTGCTGCTGTTTGAGCTGCAAAGGGAGTTCCCTTCTTAGCTCCTTTAAAACCGCTGGAACCTGCCGATGCCCAGGATATCACTTCGCCGTTGAGGTCGGTAATAGTTACAATCGTGTTGTTAAAGGTAGACTGGATGTAGCCTACCCCATTGGGTACATTCCGTTTCTGCTTTTTTGCACCAGATTTCTTGCCTGTTTGTTGTCGCGCCATATTAGTCTCTTTAACGTTTCTCTCAACTAATGTCCCGAAGCGCTAGGAGCCAGCAGCCCCCAGCGTATTTTTCCAAAAAAGATGTTACTTCTTGGAAGGTGCCTTTTTCTTGCCCGCAACTGTTCGGCGGACGCCACGACGGGTTCTGGCGTTGGTACGGGTTCGTTGTCCCCGCACCGGCAGACCCAAACGGTGACGCCGACCGCGATAAGTTCCGATGTCCATCAGGCGCTTGATGTTCATTGACTCCCAGCGCCGGAGGTCTCCTTCGATTTGGTATGTGGTTTCTACATGAGCCCGCAGAGCTGTCACGTCGGCCTCTGTTAAATCCTTAACGCGAGTGTCAGGATTTACGCCTGTTGCAGCGATAATTTTTTGGGCCCGCGACAAGCCTATTCCGTAAATGTATGTCAGACCTATTTCGACGCGCTTATCGCGTGGAAGGTCTACCCCGGCAATCCGTGCCACACTTTTTGTCTCCCTAGTTTTCCTATTTGGCTACAATGTTCAATTAGGATGCACCTGCGTGCATTGCCCAATCTTCCTTTTTTTTCTAACCTTGGCGCTGTTTGTGTTTCGGGTTAGTGCATATCACCATCACTCGACCGCGACGGCGGATGACGCGACATTTCTCACAAATTTTTTTGACAGATGCTCGAACTTTCATCTTTCTTCCTGCCTGGAGAACCCCGCTCTACCGGAGAGCAGGCACGCTGGGACTGCCCGTAGAGCGGTGGGAGGAGAGGCTGGGCAAGGTGTAGGCCTCTCCTCGATTAAATTGTATAAAGTGCGGGTTGTTTCATGAAGGAGCCCGCTTGCACCCACTCCCATTGCTGGGTAAAGTTCGCCTGCGCCAGAGTGTTGGCCGAGCGATACTTTTACGGTGTAACAATGACTTAACCCGGTACACCGGTGGGTTGTTGACGCCCTTCTCGGCAACACTACAAACGTAGCATTATAGCATAAATTTGAAGCTTTTTACCAAATTCTCTCTAAATTAAACTTAGAATTAGTTTTTAGAAAGTTTTATCTAAGCCTATTTTTTCCGAAGGCGATAAGTAATCCTGCCTTTGGTCAAATCGTAGGGAGTCAATTCGACTTTGACGCGATCGCCAGGCAGAATTTTGATGTAGTTGCGGCGGATCTTGCCGGAAATGTGAGCCAGCACGTTAAACCCATTATCTAGGTCAACGCGAAACATCGCATTGGGCAGGGATTCCGTCACTGTCCCTTCCATTTCAATTAAATCTTGCTTAGACAATTTGGTATTTACCTCAACTCTACATTTGATTAACTAGGAGTGTCCCGGCGTTGGTCTCAAAACCTATTTACTGGTAGGAGTCAAACGCGAACGGGGGGCAATAATTCGGGCGACTCGATCGACTTTAATACTCAACCAACCGCTTGTTTTAGCTTTACTTGAGTAAAGTTGTGGCAATTAGTATCGAGTTCAATCCGGTCTCTAGCAACCCTCACAAAACCTGATAGCACAAAAAGCTCCTAGTTAACATATCTTAGCAAAAGCTTGTGAGTAACAAGCTGTATTGAGAGGGTTCAAGAGTCGCCAGAGAGAGCTTGCTGCAGTTCTGCGGTGATTAATTCCATGTCGCGATCGCCATCAACCGCAACTAACTGTTGGCGGGCGCTGTAAAACTCAATCAAAGGCTCAGTTTGCTCGCGATAAACTTGCAACCTGCGGCGGATCGTCTCCTCATTGTCATCGAGGCGGCCCCGCGACAGCAGGCGAGCCACCAAAATGTTGTCAGGCACCTCCAAATTGACAGCTCTGAGATCGCAGTCCTTACCAGACGTACTTCCCCCAGCACCGCTAACATCACAAAGCAGTTTGTCAAAAAACGCTGCCTGTGCCACAGTGCGGGGAAAGCCGTCCAGAATCCAACCAGCACTAGCATCTGGTTGATTCATGCGTTCTTGCACGATATCCCTCAATAACTCGTCGGGAACCAACTCACCAGCATCCATGTAGGCTTTCGCCTTTAGACCCAAGGCAGTTTTGGCAACCACGCAGGCGCGCAGGATATCGCCCGTAGAAATGTGGGGTATTTTCCAGTGAGCGGCTAATATCTGAGCCTGAGTTCCTTTTCCCGCCCCTGGAGGCCCCATAAAAATCAATTTCATTGCGATTACTTCACCATTCCTTCATATCGTTGGGAGATGACGTAAGTTTGAATTTGCTTGGCAGTTTCGATCGCCACACCTACTAGAATCAGTAGGGAAGTTGCGCCAAAACCTCTAAAAGTTTGCACACCGATCGCGCTTTCTACAGCAGTTGGTACAATTGCCACCAGACCTAGAAAAATCGCTCCCAAGAAAGTCAAACGGTTCAAAACCTTCTCCACATAATCGCTGGTTTTCTGACCCGGACGAATTCCAGGAATGCTAGCGCCCATTTTCTTCAAGTTCTGAGACATATCTACGGGGTTGACAATCAACGAAGCGTAGAAATAGCTGAAGAACAGAATCAAAGTTAGATAAAACAGCGCGTAAGCCCAAGGGGCAGGGCCGTTCGGACTCAAAACATTAGCAACTTGAACCAAAAACGGGTTATTGAGAGACTGAGCGAGGAAAGAAGGCACAATCAACACCGAAGATGCAAAAATAATCGGCATCACTCCGCCTTGATTCAAGCGCAGGGGCAGATAACTCCGGCTCTCCCGATATACTTTGCGACCGACTTGGCGACGGGCCGAAATAATCGGAATGCGGCGAGTACCTTCCTGAACAAAAACAATCCCGACAATCGTTACCAAAAAGACCAGCAGCAGAACGACTACACGGCCTACAACTTGCGTGTCCCCGCTTTGAGCCAATTCAAAAGTTTGTCCCAAAGAGCGCGGCAATACCGACACAATATTGATAAAAATCAGTAGCGACGCTCCGTTCCCGATACCTCGTTCCGTCACCACTTCCGATATCCACATTACAAACATTGAGCCGGCTGTCAGAGCCAAAGCAGTTTGTGCTATGAATAAAGGCGATGGAGATTGAGCAAAAGGGCTGACCCAAATCGCAATGCCAATACTTTGCAGAATTGCCCAGCCCAAAGAAACGTAGCGAGTAATTTGAGAAATCTTGCGCCGCCCTGCTTCTCCTTCATTTTTCTGCAAGTCTTCTAAGCTTGGCAGAGCCGCAGTTAGAAGTTGCACAATAATTGAAGCATTAATGTAGGGCAAAATCCCCAGCGCGAAAATCCCCAAAGCTGACAAGCCGCCTCCTGAGAACAAATCCAAAAAGCCAATTAAAGGGCTATTTTGGACGTTTTGGGCAAAGGCGACTCGATCGATGCCGGGGACGGGCAAGTGGACACCCAGGCGTACTAAAATCAGTAAGCCAAGGGTTACGAGGATGCGGCCCCGCAAACCAGCAGCTTGAGCCATCTGCATGAACGTCTCTTGTGCAGTTGGCGCTTTTTCTCTACTAACGTCCATAGTTACGATTTTGGATTTTAGATTTGCGATTTTCGACTAAATCATTTTCTGATAGCAAGCTTGAGGATTTGAGATTAGGACAAACTCTCAAACCCCAAATCTTCACGCAACTAATTCGCAACTTCCGCCGGCGGCTTCAATTTTGGTGCGAGCACCTGCGGTAAAAGCCGAGGCGCGCACTTGCAAAGGTACATTCAGTTCGCCATCTCCTAAGATTTTCAGCGGCCCGTTGTCAGTATTGACAATTTTCGCTTGCATTAAAGAGGTGAGAGTAACTTCTGTGTTTGCTGGCAGTGATGCTAATTTACTTACATTAATGGTAGTGTACTCTTTCCGGTTCACTAGAGGGAAGCTTTTCAACTTGGGGAGACGGCGGTAGAGAGGATTTTGACCTCCTTCAAAACCCGGTCTAGTGCCGCTACCGGCTCTAGATTTTTGACCGCGCATCCCTTTGCCGGAGCTCGCGCCTTGACCGGCAGAAATACCTCTGCCCAAGCGTCGGGGGCGCTTTTGGGAGCCTGCTTTGGGTCGGGCGTCTTGCAATCTCATAGTTTTAGTAATTGGTAATTGGTAATTGGTATTTAGAGAGCGGGTACGCAGTAGTTTTGAGTGCGTGAGTTTTAAGTTGCGGATTTTTTTATTTTCACCGCAAGCACTTAACACTCAAAACTTACAGTTTCCCATTCTCGCGTGCCCTAACCGTAGAGATTTTCTACTGGAATTCCGCGCTCTTGAGCAACTTCGGACAAGGTGCGGAGGGTGGAGAGGGCATTGACTGCGGCTCGGGCGTTGTTTAAGGGATTTCCAGAACCTAGCTGTTTGGCTAAGATGTTGCGGACTCCTGCTAGTTCGAGAACTGTTCGCACTGCTCCCCCTGCAATTACCCCGGTTCCTGGAGCGGCCGGCCGCATCATGACTTTAGCTCCGCCACCGTCACCGTTGATGGGGTGAGGGATGGAGTTAGATTTGGTGAGGGGGACTTCAATTAGGTGCTTTTTGCCGTCAGCGACGCCTTTTTTAACGGCACCGATTACGTCGCTAGCTTTGCCGACTCCTACTCCAACTTGACCGCGTTCGTTGCCGATAATGACTATGGCGCGGAAGCTAAGTTTTTTACCACCTTTGACTACTTTAGTAACGCGCCGGATCTGAACGACCCGTTCTTGCCATTCGGATTCTTTTTCGCGTGTTTTGTTACTGCTGCTTTTTTTCTTGTTGCGCTGTTCTTTTTGTTCTGCCATAGTTTTGTCCTGTGGGAATTAGTAATTGGTGAAAGGCGATCGGCAATTGGTAATTGTTTGAGTAAAAAGTAAAAATAGAAGAAATCTGGATTTTGCCTTTTAACTTTCAACTTTTGACTTTTTACTTTTTAATTACTCATTACCCGCTACCCATTACCCCCTCTAGAAGTCTAGCCCCGCTTCGCGAGCTGCTTCTGCGAGGGCTTTGACACGACCGTGATAGAGGTTGCCCCCGCGATCGAATACGACTTTGACTATGCCAGCGCTGGAACAGCGTTTGGCAATCAACTGACCGACTTGCACGCTCGCGGAGCAGTTGCCGCCAGAACTGAGAGTTGACTTCAATTCGGGATCGAGGGTTGACGCGGCGGCCAAAGTGTGCTGGGCGGTATCGTCGATTACTTGAGCGTAGATATGCTGCTCTGAACGAAATACCGCTAGTCTGGGACGTTCGGCTGTGCCGAACACCTTGCGCCGAACACGGCGGTGTCTGCGCTGGACTGATTCTTTGCGAGTAAGCTTCATTGTTACTTCTTACCTGTTTTGCCTGTTTTACCAGCTTTGCGCCGGACGACTTCGCCGCTGTAGCGAATGCCTTTGCCTTTGTAGACTTCGGGCGGACGCACTGCGCGGATGCGGGCTGCTGTATTGCCTACGAGTTCTTTGTCAATGCCGGAGACAATGACGTTGGTGTTGCCTTCAACTGCCATTGTGATGCCTTCTGGAGGGGGCATTTCAACGGGTTTGCTGTAACCGACGTTTAAAATCAGGTTCCGTCCTTGAACCTGTGCCCGATAACCTGTGCCGATAATTTCGAGACGCCGCTGAAAACCTTGGGATACACCTTCGACCATGTTGGCGACTAGGGTGCGGCACAAGCCGTGCAGTTGTCTGGCGACGCGAGATTCGTCTCGGCGGGTAACGAGTAAAGTCTCGCCTTCAATTCCCATGAGGATTTCGGCTGGGATTACTCGGGAAAGTTCACCTTTAGGGCCTTTGACGGCTACTTTTTGACCGTCTAGGGTGATGGTGACTTTAGTGGGAATGCTAATCGGACGCTTGCCAATTCGCGACATAGTTTTTTGTCCTTTGTTTTTAGTTATTAGTCCTTGATTATTAGTGCTTAGTTATTAGTCCTTAGTGATTGATTTTTGAGTCTGTTGCCAACGACCAGTGACTAATGACTAATGACTAATGACTACCAAACATAACAAAGCACTTCACCGCCCAAACCTTGGCGTCGAGCTTCTCTATCCGTCATAATGCCGCTGGAGGTAGAAATAATGGCTATGCCAATTCCGCCTAATACTCTGGGCAATTCTTTACGGTTCGAGTAAACGCGCAGTCCTGGTTTGCTGACTCGCTTCAGTGCCGTGATAATGGGCTTGCGAGTTTTACCTTTGTACTTTAAAGAAAGCACTAAATGTCGCTTGACCCCTTCTTCTGCTTCTTCAAATTCGCCGATGAAGCCTTCACTTTTGAGGACTTGGGCGATGCTGCGGGTCATTTTTGTAGCTGGAATTTGCGTTGTTTGGTGGCGCGCCATGCAAGAATTGCGAATGCGCGTCAACATATCTGCTATGGTATCGTTAGCTGCCATCTTTTGCTTCTTACTCTAGTGCTTAGTTGTCCCGGAACGGCATTCCCATTTCTTTAAGCAAGGCGCGTCCTTCTTCGTCAGTGTTTGCTGTGGTGATAATTGAAATGTCCATGCCTCGAATTTGATCGATGCGGTCATATTCTATTTCTGGAAAAATTAGCTGTTCTCTCAGACCCAAGCTGTAGTTGCCGCGCCCGTCGAAGCTTTTGGGGCTGATGCCGCGGAAGTCGCGGATTCGGGGGAGTGCGAGGTTGATCAGCCGATCGAGAAAATCGTACATCCGATCGCCGCGCAGCGTCACCATAACGCCGACGGGTACTCCTTTGCGGATTTTGAAGCCTGCGATCGCTTTTTTCGCCCGCGTCACCACTGGTTTTTGCCCGGTGATGATGCCAATTTCGTTGATCGACGAATCCAGTGCCTTAGCGTTTTGAGATGCTTCTCCCAAACCGCGGTTCACTGTGACTTTGACGAGTTTGGGAACCTGATGGATATTAGTATATTTAAACTGATCCATCAGTGTGGGAACGATTTTTCCTTGATAAAGAACCTTGAGTTTGTCCGGCATAGTTTTTGTGTTTCGTTAACTGTCCCTGGGCTTGGTCAGGGAATTTGTCGATTGTCCGTCCCACCGATGTTAGCTGTTAGTTATGAGTTTAAAAGTCACTTGTCAGAAGGCGGACTAATGACCGATGACTGATAACAAATCACTATTTATCGATGATTTCTCCAGTTTTTTTGAGCTGTCGCAGTTTCCGGCCGTCTTCGCTAAATGTATAGCAAACGCGGCTAGCTATTTTTTCTTTTTCGGAATAGTGCATGACATTTGAGCTGTGAATGGGAGCCTCAAACGTGAGTATTTTCCCTGACTCTCCCTCTTGCTGGGGCTTGACGTGCTTGGTTCTGATGTTTACACCTTTAACAACTACTTTGCTGACTTTAGGATATGTCTTTAAGATTTCTCCGACTTTTCCTTTCTCTTTGCCAGTAATTATTTGCACGGTGTCGCCTGCTTTGACGTGCATTCTGTAGCGCTGCGGTTCGCTAGTTGGTTTACCCTTTTTTCCGTACATTTTAAAGTACCTCCGGGGCTAAGGAAACGATTTTAGTAAAGTTTTTGTCGCGCAATTCGCGGGCTACGGGACCGAAGACGCGAGTGCCTTTGGGGTTGCCGTCTACGTTGATAATAACGGCGGCGTTATCGTCAAAACGAATGCTCATGCCACTGTCGCGGCGCAGACCTTTGCGAGTTCTGACAATGACAGCCCGAACGACATCTGATTTTTTGACGGCCATATTGGGGATGGCATCTTTGACGACGGCAATGATGACATCGCCGACTCCGCCGTAGCGACGGTTGCCGCCTCCCAATACGCGGATGCACATCAGTTTGCGGGCTCCGCTATTGTCGGCGACATTGAGGTATGTCTGGGGTTGAATCATGGTGATTGTTGAGTGTTAACTATTGACTGTTAACTGTTGACTGTTGACTTTTGACTGCTAGTTGATTGTTAATTTTCGATCGGGAGATCGCGATGTGGCAATTAACTGTTAGCCATTTTTTGTCCCAAAAATCTCAGCAACCGTCCAGCGTTTGGTTTTGCTCAGGGGGCGAGTTTCAGTGATGCGAACGCGATCGCCAGATTTGCACTGATTTTCTTCGTCATGAGCTTTGTAGCGCTTGGTGCGGACTACGATTTTGCCGTATTTGGTGTGGGAGGAGCGGTTTTCGATTGCTACCACGACGGTTTTATCCATCTTGTCGCTGACTACTACGCCAACTCGTTCTTTAATTGCCATAGCTACCTATTTTTGTTGTGCAATTGACTTTTTTTTAGCTACTGTGCGATCGTCGGCTCGGCTGCTGCGGTTGCAGCAGGCTGTGCTACCTGTTTAGATGCGGCTAATTTTTCTGCTGCTTCTTTCTCAGCAACGATTTGGCGCTCGCGTTCAACTGTCATCAATTGAGCTAGCCGGTGTTTGGCGTGCTTAAACAGGTGAGGCTTTTCCATGCGGCCGGTAGCTTGCTGGAGCCGCAATTCCATTAGTTGGCGCTTGACGGCTAAAATTTGCTCTGCTACAGCAGCATCGCTTAATTCTCTAGCTTCTTTAATCTTGGTCAAAGACATAATTGTGTGCTTTCTCGTTAGCGAGCGGTATGACAGAAGACAGAATTGTCTCTTAGGCTGAAGGTCGAAGGAAAGAAAAGTTATGAAAGCCAGATTTTAAATTGCTGTAGCCGTTTAAAATGCTGATTAATACAGACCTAATTCTACCTTCGCTCTTCGCTATGACTGGCCTTCTTCGCGAGTGATGAACTTGGTTTTAATTGGTAGTTTGAAAGATGCCAAACGCATTGCTTCGCGGGCAGTTTCTTCAGTTACGCCGCCAATTTCAAACATTACCCTGCCCGGTTTGACCACGGCCACCCAAAACTCTGGTGAGCCTTTACCAGAACCCATCCGGGTTTCTGCTGCGCGCTCGGTGACTGGTTTGTCGGGAAAAATGCGAATCCAAATTTTGCCACCCCGGCGGATGTAGCGGGTCATGGCGCGGCGTCCGGCTTCTATTTGGCGGGAAGTAATCCAGGCGGGTTCGACGGCTTGGAGCGCGAAATCGCCAAAACTAACTGTATTGCCGCGGGTGGCAATACCGCTCATTCGCCCGCGCTGTTGTTTGCGGAATTTCGTTCTTTTAGGGCTTAACATGGCTTTGGGAGTTGGGTAATTGGTAATTGGTAATTGGTAATTGGTGATTGCTAATTGCTAATTGGTTTGGAACAACTCACACTTAACAAATGACAACTAACAGTTAACAATTAGCTAGCCTTCGTTCGATCGATCTTCAAAGTTCTGGCGGCGGCGCTTTTGTTTTGTGCGGGGCACTGCTGCATTTGGTGCAGCCTCTTGTTCCTGTCCGGGAATAATTTCGCCTTTGAAAACCCAAACTTTAATGCCCAGAATACCGTAGATGGTTTGAGCAGTGCAGTAGGAGTAGTCGATGTCGGCCCGCAGGGTGTGCAAGGGGACTCTTCCTTCCCGTGTCCATTCGGTACGAGCGATTTCTGCGCCGTTGAGGCGTCCGCTGACTTGAATTTTGATGCCTTGGATGCCGACTTTTTGGGCGCGGGTGATTGCTTGGCGGACGACTCGGCGGAAGGATACGCGCCGTTCTAGTTGCTGAGCGATGTATTCCGCGATCAGTGTGGCATCGGCGTCTACTCGCTGGACTTCGACGACGTTGATGCGGATTTGGCGGTTGCTACCGAGTTGCTGCTGCAAACCGACGCGCAAGGTTTCGATGCCTGCTCCGCCGCGGCCTACGACAACGCCTGGTCTGGCGGTGAACACTTCTAGGTCGATTTGATCGGCTTTCCGCTCAATTTTGACCGAGGAAATGCCAGCATTGCTGAGGGTTTTACGAACGTACTTGCGAATTTTATAGTCTTCTTGCAAGAGTTCTGGATAGTTTTTGGGATCGGCAAACCAGCGAGAGCGGTGCTCTTGGGTAATGCCGAGGCGAAAACCAATTGGATGTATTTTTTGGCCCATAATAGTTGATGAGTTAATTGGTAATTGGTAATTGGTAATTGGTAATTGGTAATTGGTGATTACCCATTTTTTTCAACTTTAAGCTGTTTATTACCTCTTACGTTTTTCCCTGGTTTAGTTTTCTACGAGCGGAGCTACTACTACGGTAATGTGACAGGTTGGCTTGCGGATTTGGTAGGCGCGACCTTGAGCGCGGGGTCTAAAGCGTTTGAGGACTGGGCCTTGGTCTGCGTAAGCTTGAGAAACTACCAGCTTGGATTTATCCAATCCTGCATTGTGTTCGGCGTTGGCTACTGCCGATCGCAAAACTTTGACAATTGGTTCGCAGGCGCGGTAGGGCATGAATTCGAGTAAAATCAGCGCTTCTTGGTAGCTTTTGCCGCGAATTTGGTCGAGGACTCGGCGCACTTTGAAGGGGGATGTCCGGATGTAACGGGCGATCGCCTTAATTTCGGATGTGGTATCTATAGCCATTTCGATTTCGGTAATTGGTAATTGGTAATTGGGCAAAAGGTAATTGGTAATTGGTAATTTTTTTTCCGACTACCTATTACCTGTCACCTAATTCGGCTATCTTTTCGCCTTTTTATCACCACTTTTCGCGTGACCTCTAAAGGTGCGAGTGGGGGAAAATTCTCCGAGTTTGTGACCTACCATTTGGTCGGTGAGGTAGACGGGTACATGCTGTCTGCCGTTGTGAACGGCGATCGTGTGACCTACCATTTGGGGCAGGATTGTGGAAGAGCGCGACCAAGTTTTAATTACTTGTTTTTGGCCGGCGGCGTTGAGTTTTTCGATTTTTGTCATCAGAGCATCTGCGACAAAGGGGCCTTTTTTTAGCGATCGAGACATGATTTTTTTAGTAATTCAGGAGTCATTAGTCAGAATTAAGCAGTCATTGGTCATCAGTCCTCAGTCATTAGTTAGCAGTTAATAACTAAGCACTGAAGACTGCTGACTGATGACTAGCTTTGTCTGCCGCCCTTGCCGCGCTTGGAAGCTTTGCGGCGGCGCCGGACGATTAAAGCGTCGCTGCGCTTGTTTTTGCGTCGAGTTTTTGCACCCAATGCTGGTTTACCCCAAGGAGTGACAGGCCCCGGACGTCCAATAGGAGCTCTGCCTTCGCCGCCGCCGTGCGGGTGGTCTACCGGGTTCATGACGCTACCGCGAACGGTGGGTCTGCGGCCTTTCCAGCGGGTGCGACCTGCTTTGCCGAGGCTGATGTTTCTGGCGTCGGTGTTGCCGACTTGACCGATGGTGGCGTAGCAGTCGGCGCGGACTTTGCGCTGTTCGCCGGATGGCAGTTTGAGGGTGACGTAGCTACCTTCTTTTGCCATTAGCTGAGCGCTAGAGCCGGCGGAGCGAACGATTTGTCCGCCTTTTCCAGGTACTAGCTCGACGTTGTGGATGCTGGTACCGAGGGGAATGTTCTTCAGGGGGAGGGCGTTACCGATTTCGATCGGCGCGTCTGGGCCTGAGACAATTACTGTACCGACGTTTAAGTTGAGCGGGTGCAGGATGTACCGTTTTTCGCCGTCTTTGTAGAACAGGAGGGCGATGCGGGCGTTGCGATTGGGGTCATATTCGATCGCCTTGACGGTAGCGGGAATGCTGTGTTTGTCGCGGCGGAAGTCGATGTCTCTATACAGCCGTTTGTGACCGCCTCCCCGGTGGCGACAGGTGATGACGCCTCGGTTGTTGCGGCCTTGTTTGGTGTGCTTATTGCTGGTTAGAGACTTTTCTGGCTCTGATCTGGTAATTTCAGCAAAGTCCGAGACGGTTTGTTCTCGGGTGCTGGAGGTATAAGGTCGGTAAGAACGGATGCCCATAATCGATTTTAGATTTTAGATTTTAGATTTGGGATGCAAGGACTTGGCGGTTTTGGATTTTAGATTTGGGATTATCAGTTAACTTGGTAACTTTCTGGGTTTGGTATTTTCACCAGTTAACCGCAATCTAAAATCTAAAATCTAAAATCCAAAATTGGCTAAACTTCTGGGAATAGGAGTTTGCGGATCGAGTCTCCGTCGGTCAGAGTTACGGTTGCTCGCTTGTAACAAGGTTTAAAGCCAACGAATTTGCCAACTCGACGCTTTTTACGCGGCGGGTTTTGGGTGTTGACGCCGATGACTTTGACCTTAAATAGTTCTTCGATTGCAGCTTTGATTTGAGGCTTGGTCGCTTTGGGGGCTACGTCGAATGTGAATTGATTTAATTCCATCATTCGGGTAGCTTTCTCGGTGAGAATCGGACGCTGGATCAAATCTGCGTAGTCGCGGGGGTCGATTTTACTCACCGTAAATCTCCTGAATTTTAGCTATGGCTGTAGATGTGACGATAATTTTGTCAGCCGCGAGAACGTCGTAAACATTCAGGGAGGTTGCCAAGATGACGTTTACTAATTCGATGTTGCGTCCTGATAAGTAGACGTTTGGTTGCGGTTCTGGCAAGATTAACAGAACTTTTGTATCGGGTTCGATGCCCCAGCGGGCGATCGCACTCAGCAATTCTTTGCTTTTCGGTCTCGGAAATTGCTCTGCAAATTCTTCAACCACAATGATGTCTTCGGTGCGACTTTGGAATGCTGTCCGCAAAGCGAGACGGCGTTCCTTTTTGTTCATTTTGACTTCAAAGTCTCTCGGTTTTGGCCCGAAGATGACACCGCCGCCCCGCCACAGCGGAGAACGGATTGAACCTGCTCTGGCTCGGCCGGTGCCTTTTTGACGCCAGGGTTTGCGGCCACCGCCTCTGACTTCCGATCGAGTTTTGGTGCAAGCATTTCCTTGACGGGCATTATTCAATTGCCGCGTCAATGCTCTGTGAACGATGTGAGACGCATTTTCTTCTTTGGCTACGCGCAGTTCTAAAGTTGTTTCCCCAACTTCTTCGCCTTGCCAATTTCGGACTACACAGTTAACCATATCTTTTGTCCTTTGTCTGTTGTTAGTTGTCTGTTGTTAGTTGTCTGTTGTTAGTTGTCTGTCGTCTGTTGTCTGTTCTCAGGTCTTAGTTTTCAGCTCTTAGTTTTCAGCTTTTAGTTCTTAGTTATTGCTTGCTACTAACGGCCAACCACTATCTACTGACTGCTGACTACTGACTAATGACTACTGACTAACGTCCTACTTTTTTCTCAGGCACAACATTGACTAAGGCGCCAGCTTTGCCGGGAACTGCTCCCTTAATTAGCAGCAAATTCTGCTCTGTATCCACCCGGACAATTGTTAGTTTGCGGACGGTGACTTGAACGTTGCCCATACGTCCTGCCATTCTTTTGCCGGGATAAACGCGACCCGGAGTAGTTCCAGGTCCGATCGATCCAGGTTCGCGGTGGTTCTTGGAACCGTGAGACATCGGGCCTCGTTTAAAGTTGTGGCGCTTTTGAAAACCTGCAAAACCTTTACCGATGCTTGTACCGATGACATCTACTATTTGTCCCGGTGTAAAGGTATCTGCTTTTAGTTGTTGACCTAATTCAAATGAACTGGTGTCTTCCAATCGGTATTCCTGCAAGTGGCGCAGTGGATTCGCCCCCGACTTGGCAAGGTGTCCTAGTTCTGGCTTGTTGAGAGCCTTTGGTTTGACTTCGTTGTATCCAACTTGAACGGCACCGTAGCCGTCAGTTTGTTTTGTTTTGATTTGAGTTACTGTACAAGGCCCTGCTTGTATGACGGTGACAGGGATTGCTCTCCCTTGGTCGTCAAACACTTGAGTCATGCCTAGTTTAGTGCCAAGAATGCCTACAGACACGGATTTTTTTCCTTTTATTTACGCAAGAGGTTTCGGATTGCGAAATTTACGTCAATCCGCTTGCTCTTGTGCAGAAACATTTATTTCAGTGTTCCTGCAATTAACTGTTATCAACCAACAGCCTTCCTCGGTGTTTAAAATTTGAGTTTTAAATTTGGGAGCGAGCTTGTGGAAGTCTTGCAAGGGTTGAGATTCGCGGCTTTTTACCGACTCTATCTCCGAGTTTTGTCTCGGTCTTGCTTGTTTGTGCCAGGACTTGAGCAGCAAACTACTCAGTATCCTTTACGGCGACAATTCACAATAGTACATGAAGTGTTTGCCGTTTGTCAAGGCCGGGATGAGAATTTTTAGGCTCAACTTTAAGATTTATAATATTTCCAGCTCGCAAGCAGCGATCGACCAAATTTTGATACAGCAGGAAACACAAATTTATGGGACTGATTACGACGGGATCTGATCTGATTCGGGATTTGGAAAAGTCGGGGTCGCTGGCCCTGTACGTTCCTTTAGAGGGAGGATTTGAGGGGCGCTACCTCCGCAGGCTGAGGGCTGCGGGCTACGGTGGGCACACGATTTCGGCGCGGGGTTTGGGCGATTTGGCGATGTATTTAACGGGGGTTCACGGCGTGCGGCCGCCGCATTTGGGCAAGAAAACTACTGGCAACGAAGCGGCTGTGGGTTATACGTACTACGTGCCACCGATTTTGCAAACTCAATTAGACAATTTGCCACCGAAAGCAAAAGGATTGGTGCTGTGGATTATTGAAGGGCAAATTTTGTCGAGTCAGGAGATTGAGTATTTGACTGTTTTGCCGACGTTAGAACCGCGAGTTAAAATAGCAGTGGAGATGGGGGGCGATCGAGCTTTTAGCTGGAAGCCACTTAAAGATGCTTTAGTTGCAGCTTAAATTCGGGTATTTGCGATCGCAAATTAAGTAAAAAAACGCAGCGAGCAACTAAAGCTCAACAGCTTCTGCTCGCTGGTTTTGATATTTTTGGAAAAACCTTAATTAACAGGAAAAATCTTATGCTTCAGAACCGCGATTATACCATAATCATTGACAAAAGCGGCAGTATGTACACAAAAGACCAGATGGGCGGTAAAAGTCGGTGGGCGCTCATGCAAGAATCGACGATCGCATTAGCGAATAAATGCGAAGAACTCGATCCTGATGGCATAACAGTTTATGTGTTTTCCGGTCGCTTCAAGCGCTACGACAACGTAACATCAGCTAAAGTCGTGCAAATTTTCCAAGAAAACGAACCTTCGGGAACTACGAATTTAGGTGCAGTGCTGCAAGACGCTCTGAACAGTTTTTTTGATCGCAAAGCATCCGGTAAGACCAAGCAAAATGGGGAAACAATATTAGTGGTGACGGACGGGGAACCGGACGATCGCAAAGAAGTGATGAAAACTATTATAGAGGCTTCTCGGAAGCTCGATCGAGATGAAGAGTTGGCGATTTCTTTCATTCAAGTAGGGGATGCGCCGGAAGCTACTAAGTTTCTCAAAATATTGGATGACGAACTGCAAAGCGCCGGGGCTAAATTCGATATCGTTGATACTGTCACGATGGATGATATTGAAGGAATGACCCTGACAGAGGTATTGCTGAATGCAATAACTGATTGAGGAGGCGGGCGAAGTTTCCGTGATTATATTGGGGCCAGTTAGCCCAGCAGCATTTTTTAGGGGGTTTAAGTTATGGAATCGATCGAGCGCCTGTTAGGTGAACTTAAGGCAGAGTATCAAGCATCTCAAAAAATTGCTGAGTTGAAAAGTCAGGCGCCGGCGCAAGCACAAGCGCCGTCAAATCCAACATTTAAAACATCAGATATAAATTTGTATGCTAGTCCTTTGGATAAGGATTTAGCTCAAATTAAGGCTGAGTACGAAGCGCAAAATAAAGCTCAGGAAGTGGCTGCACTGCAACCGCTTAAGGCTGAGCACGAAGCGCAAAATAAAGCTCAGGAGGTCGCTTCACTGCAACCGCAACCCGCAGAAAAAGTCGCGGAACCACAGTTGGACGTACAAACGCGCAGGCAGAAAGTTAGGCAAGCTCAGGTTTGGCTGAAAAAGTTGGATAAAAATTCCGATGAGGGATATTGGTTCGATCAGTTTGCTTTTAAGTATTCTTCGAGGATAGATGCCGCGATCGACTATTTGCAAGCGGTGAATGAATTTGATTGATTGAACTACAGAGTATTCACAATTTTTCAGGCAGTTTTTTAGTTAATTGCCATCTCTGTTTGGTGTAAGGACACGGCAGTGCTGTGTGTTTACAAAGCGTAAAATAAATATCATTTGTATCGCGCGGGATTTAGGATACGGCAATGCCGTATCCCTACAAATCGCCAGCAAATAAAAATCATTTATAGGGGCACAGCACAGTTATTTCCTGTGGCTTTCATAACCACGGGGAGGATTGCTCCTCTACTAATTTTTTGGACACAGATGTAGGATGCAACAAAAACAAAGCCGCCTTTTTTGCTGTATCTTCAGATAGCTGAATTTGTTTTAACTCAACAATACCTTCACTGATAAAAGTATCTCTCAAAGCTGCTTTTTCTCCACTGTTAAAAGTCGTTTCGTAAAACACTTCTCTAATTCCAGCGGCAATGACTAATTTCAAACAATAGATGCAGGGTTCTAAAGTGACGTAAATACTAGCCCCAGAAGTAGATATACCGTGTTTAGCAGCTTTGGCGATCGCATTTGCTTCCGCGTGAACTGCCCTTGATGGCAAAGTTTTGCTGGCGTCGCAACTACTCAAACCAGGATAGCAGAAGCCTTGAGTAGTACAGTGTGCCGAACCTGACGGCGAACCGTTGTAACCCGTTGCTAAAACTTGCCTGTTTTTAGTTATCACTGCGCCTACAGGAAAAGCCAGACAAGTCGATCGAGTAGCGGCTAATTTGGCTAACATTAAGAAGTATTCGTCCCAATTCGGTCTTTCTTCTTCTAGATTCATCGTGTATCCTGGATGTATTGCTTGCTCGTTTTGAGACACTCGGCAGCCTTCTGCAATTCTATTCCCAAATAACCAATATGCTCCCCTTTAATAGCGGGGGAAGCGGCACAAATTTCTCGCACTAACTTGAGAGGGTTTTTTCCAGAATAACAGGTGACAACTTCGCCACTGCCGGGGGTTGTTTGCGTGACTACTATCTGATTGTCCGCTACTTCAACTAAAAAATTGCCCGCTGCGTCGAAAAAGTCTCGCTCTTCGCAGATTTTAGCATATTGGGTTTGAATTAGTCGATCGGCATTTTCAAACGTATCGTCATACAAGTGAGCGGATTGACTCAGCGTTACCAACGGGCCCATTGTCAAATTATAATCGGAACGCCTCGCAATTTCATCTCGAATGTGCTGCTGCAAAGCCCGCAAACCCATTGCATTGGCCGGCCACGCCGCAAACATATCGTTACTGCGGAGAGTTGCTGTTAGGGAGATTTCACCGTCAACAACTCGCACCCAAATGTGATTTAAACAAGGACTGCCGCTGTGCTGGTGGTCGGAGGAACCGTCAGACCTTCTGTTAATATTTCCCCCAGCATCCCACAAACTAATTACAGCACTTGCGGCGTCAATTTCTTTAATTAGTTTGGCAATAACTTCTTCAATTTGATCGCAACCAAACCACGATCGCATCCGCTGTGCGTAGGTATATTTAATGCCTTCGTTATAGGGGGAATCTTCCAGCATTTGCGGTTTGTACTGTTCGAGGAAATCGCGGTCTATTGGTAAGTAATTCGGTTCGGGAAAATAGAACTCCGCAGGTTCATCTGTAATCACTGCCATTAAGTCGATTAATTCTTGCCACTGTCCGTCGTAACCAGTCGGCCGCAAGGTGCCGGTGGTCTTAATTCGGTGGATGATTTTTACCCAAGTTTCGGCGATAGTTTTGCCTTCGATTCTGTGTCCGTATTTCTGGCCGGGGAGTACAGTCGGGACGATTTCGACTAACGGAAAAGTTAGGCGTTCTCCCCAAGGTTCAACAGATTCTTTTTGGGTAAAAGACTTGACAATAGTCACTGTTTCTGCTATATTTGTGGCTTCTTTCCATTCAATTGAATGACGCAATAGTTCTAAGGCTTCTGCTGCTATTTCAATATCAATGTAGCCAAATATTGAAGATTTAATTAGCCAGCAATCTCTACCAGTATCGCTTTTGCCGGCTTCAAAGCCGTGGCGAAAAAAGTCGCTCAAACACGCTGCCGCACCCGAATTGCGGTCTTCTTTGGTAGCGTTGAGAATTACTAAAAAGCGGACGTGGGGATTGCACAGCAAGTTTCTAATTAAGAAGTTGATGCCGCGAGTAGGAGAGTATAGTTGTCCGATCGCAGCATATTCTTGAGGTTGTAAATGTTTGCCGACCGCACTTTTTACTGTCCAGCCGCTCACAATGGCGGTTTGCCCCGTTCCGCAAATTAATTGATTCGGTTTGTATAGGGGTTTGTACTCAAATTTATTGATGAGATTTGTGGCTGTCATGGTTTACCGTTTTTTGCACCGGGTACTACTATATCAATAGTTTGGATGCTTTGAAAGGGCGATCTGGCGGAATACTTCGAGAGATCGGATAGAATGCAGCCAAGGAATAAAGAACCTTTAATGATGCTCATCTTCCTGTTGTGAACCACTCCTTTGTAGCTTGTTTCATCGACTTCAGTGCCGTGTGATGCGGCGATCGCACTGGCCAATGACAACTACTCACTATCTAGATAGCTCCTCATCTCTCAACTTCTGTTTGAGCGGAATTTGAATTATAAATTCCGTGCCTTCTCCAGATTGCGAGCTGCAACTTAAACTGCCCTGATGCCGATCGGTGACGATCTGATAACTCATTGCCAGCCCCATGCCAGTGCCACTTCCAACCGACTTGGTTGTAAAGAAGGGGTCAAAGATTTGCTGTTTGATAGCTTCTGGAATGCCGCTGCCGTTGTCCCCAATTCGGATCTCTGCCCGACTCTCGTCGATGAGGGCCGTATGAATGGAGATTGCGGGAGTCATTTGTTTTCCCTGCTTAAACGCGATTTCAATGGCGTCAATGGCGTTAGATAAGATGTTCATAAAAACCTGATTGAGCGGTCCCGGATAGCACTCCACCAGGGGAAGAGAACCATAGTTTCGCAGGATTTCTATTTCTGGATGATTCGGCTTGGGCTTCAGACGGTTGCCCAGAATAACCAGCGTGCTATCAATGCCATCATGGATATTGATTGATTTAACTTCTGCTTCATCCAGTCGAGAGAATGTTCGTAATGCTAAGACAATTTCTCGAATTCGTCGCGCCCCCTCTTTCATTGATTCGATCAGCTTAGATAGATCGTTAACCATAAAATCTAAATCCATCGCCTTTGACTGCTGCGCGATCGCTGCTGGAGGTTCGGGGTAATGAGTCTGATAAGCTTGCACGAGTTTTAAGAGTTCTTGAGTGTATTCATCGGCATGACTGAGATTGCCATAGATAAAATTCACTGGGTTATTAATTTCATGGGCAACTCCGGCAACTAGCTGCCCCAAACTCGACATTTTCTCGCTTTGAATCAGTTGAGTCTGAGTCCGTTGTAATTCTCTGAGGGCAGTTTCAACTTCATCCTTTGCCGCTTTTAGCTGGGCCGTGCGTTCTTCGACTCGATGCTCTAATTGTTCATTGGCTTGTTCCAGCGTGTTAAATGATTCCTGTAACTGTTGAGCCATACGGTTAAACGACTGCGTGAGTTCTTGCAACTCATAGACGGATGATTCTGTCACCGCTTGGCTCAGAGATCCGGCAGCCATTGCCGAAGATGCTTGATTGAGCTGCAAAATCGGTTGAGTAATCCAGCGACTGGTGAGTATGCCAATTCCCAGAGAGATAGCTAGCGCCAGTAGACTTAACAAAATCGTACTTTGAGTATTGGCATTAATTTGTGTCATAAAGTCTGATTCTGGAACGGTGACAACCACCAGCCAGTCAATCCCCCTGCCATCGCGAAAAGGAGCAACCTGCACGAACTGGCGCGTACCGTTAATGGAAAACTCAAGCTGCTGAAATCCCTGGATCTGGTCAAAATCTTGAAACTTCTGTAGCAAAAACTGGCTTGTTTTCTCAGTGGTGGAATTTTCGCTATCGATCGCATTGAGTCGTTCAACCCGCTGTTCTGGCAGTTGCACAACTTTGTCTGGATAATATCGGAACGGTTTTTCGCCTGTAGAAGTGGCAATCATTTCTCCAGAGCGTTCCAGAATAAAACTTTGTCCGGTTGTTCCTATTTTGAGGCTTCTGAGAAAATCCCCAATCATTGACAAGTTTAAGCTTGCCATCCACACCCCTTGCAGCTCACCTGCCCGGTTGTATATGGGTTTGCCAGGGGCAATATACATCGTTTGGCCAGTGATGTGCGGAAACACTTTTCCCCAGGTTGCTTGCCTTTGTTCGACAGGAATTGTGTAGTAGGGCCGTTTGCGCGGGTCAAAGTTCGGGTTGCCAGCGTTGATGACTTCGAGTCGATCGCCACTTGAGTTAGTACGGTAGGTTATCAGCGCACGGTTATTTTCTATTTCAGAAGTGCGGATCGCGATCGCACCATCATCTTGCCGCTCAGCACCAAAAAACTCTTGGTTGGTTGTAATGAACGCTGTCAGGCTGAGATTCCCAAAAGCAGGAAGTTGCCGCCACAGGAACTTCTCTATATCCCTTCCGTTATTAAGGTCGATCCGGTTTTGGCTTCGTGCAGCTTCATAACTTTCAAACGCTTGAAAAGGAGTGGCAACCAAGTGAGTTAGATTTTGCGCGATGCGTGAGCTAGTTTCGTTGCGCAACTGAGCTGCTACATCGTTCACTGCCTTCTGTCCGTTCCTGAAGGAAAGATAACCGATAATACCCACTGCCCCCACCGTTTGAACAACGAATGGGAAAACGAGGAGCGCCTGTAAAGGCACTTCTTTAAAGAGCTTGGGGAAGAAAGGAAGCGATGATTCATCTGGCATACTGGGATTGTTCCGTTAATGGTATAGATAACAACGGTTGAGTTCAGCGGCTGCCGATCGCCTTTGCAGCATCACCCATCATCTTTATACCGCCGCGGCAACGATTTGTTATGCTGCGTCGTCAACGCAGATTTTTGCGTGAATGTCTTTTACAGCGAGATCCTTGACGGGAATTGAAATCACAAACTCTGTACCTTCACCTAAATTTGAGTTGACTTCTAGAGTTCCAGAGTGTTTCTCGACTATTAGAGTTTAGACTAAGGAGGTCAAAAAGCGCGATCGTGGCGACTACCCTTTTCCCCAACAGAAAATTAATGCGGACGGAGAGAGGAGAAAGCTATACTTGAGCAAGGTGTTACTTGAAGCGCAAGCTCGATATAGAAATAAGTAAGTAGGTGCTGTAAAACTAAACTATGTAAACGATTGTAAATAAGGCTAAATCCCTAAAACGTGGGTGATTTAGCCTTGTTTACGTAATGTTACGTAGTTCCGTTTAATTTCGCCCATCAACTTAACAGTTCAAAAAAAACTGTCTGCGATCGTAACGACAGACAGCATCAGGGTAGAAATTTGATGAGGTTACAATGCAAAAAAACACATCAATCAAGCACATCAAAAAGCCACACGCAATATTGACTGATATCGAAGGAACGACATCGAGCAGTTCTTTCTTTACCGAAATACTGTTTCCCTATTCTCGTTTTAGGTTGGGTAGCTATTGCATGGCCCACCCAGACAAAACGGCTGCAATCCTTTCTGAGGTTGAAGCAATTGAACCTAGCGATCCGATTGCAACGATGGAGCGCTGGGTTGATGAAAACCAGAAGATCGCGCCACTCAAAACTTTACAGGGAATGATTTGGGCTGAAGGCTTTCATGAGGGCACGTTTAAGGGGCATATCTATGTCGATGCACAAGCAGCATTCAGGCAATGGCACGCCGATGGGATAGCACTCTATATCTTCTCATCGGCATCGATTGCGGCCCAGAAATTACTATTCGGATTTAGCGAAGCAGGAGATTTGACCCCAATCCTCTCAGGCTATTTCGATACATCGACGGGATCGAAACGCGAGGCTGATTCCTATCGTTTAATTGCCGAAACGATTGGCTGGAGACCTGCCGAAGTTCTCTTCCTGTCAGATACATCATCTGAGGTTGAGGCAGCACGTAGCGCGGGAATGGTGGCGCTTCATATCGACCGTGTAGGTGGACTCGCCGATATCTCGACATTTGAAGATATTCAAATATCCTTGTGAACTATCTTTCTGCACCGAGGAATACAATCTCTTTTAGCCAAAAATCAATATGCAGCATATGTGAACGATGACAAATGAAGAACACTTGCTAAATTTCAATCAATCTATCCGTTTTTTGAGTCATTCCGAAAGAGGAATTTTCAGACCGAGATCGATCGGTGAACTGGTGGACAAAATAAAGTCTTTTGGTATGCTTGAAACGAGCAAGCAGAAAAGAGTTCATGTACTTGGGGAACGATGCTCATTCCAATTTCCTCAAACCCATCCCCTCAAAACATCCGCATCGTGCCAAACAGAGAATCAGGAACAGTTGATCTCTACCATCACCTGCGATCTGCTTATTGACATGACCTTGATGAACAAAGTACGCGAAATCAATGTCAACACGATGGAGGTAACTGTCGAAGCGGGGATTACCTATTCGGAACTCATTCCGTACTTAGCCTGTCACGGGCTTGCTTTAGCCGACATCAGTGCATATACCAAGGTCACTGTAGGAGGTGCATCAGCCACAGGGTCTCACGGATCGGGCGCACAGATATTATCTCAGCAATTTGTCTCTATGGAGATCGTCACAGCAACGGGCGAAATTTACAAGTTGGATGATGTCAAAATGTTCACCCACTTGGGCGTGCTTGGAATCGTCGCGACGGTTACCCTGCGGTGTGTGAAAATGTTTTATCTAAAGCAGAGCGTCTACTTGTTGGATCGATGGGCGCGATTAAAGCCATTGTTGCCCGAAATTGTAAGATCCACAGACCTGTTCTCATCAATGCTACGGATTAACCTGGACAACGACCGGCACTCAGTACGCCTGTATATTCGCAGGATAGCTAATGGCATAGACGATCGATCTCATGAGCAAGAGTACATGAGAGGAACACTGCTTAATGAAGATGCCGTACATTGTTATGGAGGGATCGGGACTAAGGAGAAAACGACTTTTACAGATACATACTGGGATGTAATTGCGGATCATTCAACGCTTTGTAAAGGAGACTTGCTGGGTGTTGGCCAATATTTTCAGGCGGAATACTTTGTGCCTATCGATTGCGCTGGTGATGCTCTCGACAGTCTCTTGCTCGTTGCTGATGAATCTCCGATGTTTTATGAAGCGCTCCCATCAGGGATTAAATGTCGGTTCGTCAAGAGCGATCGGCAACTGATGTCACCCTGCTACGATGTCGATGGTACAAGGGACTATTTCCTAGCTATACAGTTGTCGTTATATGCCAGCGAGATGATCGTTAAGCGTCTTCTCGGCAAAGTAGAAGTAGCACTGCGGGATTTTCATCCGACTACACATTGGGGCAAATTCTGTGCGAATCGTGCCGAGTTCCATTACCTCAATCAAGAGAGATATCGGAAAATGGATGAACTGCGCCAAATGCTAGATCCGCAACACTGGTTCATAGATAATAGGTCATTTTTGTATGAGGTATTTAAGCGTCGCATTTGATCAATAAAAAACTTTTCAAATAGTTTCTGAAAATGTCAATTCCTACTTATAATTAATTGGTAGGAAATAGCATTTAAAATAATATCTCCCATAACCGCTTTCCAAATTAGACAAAAAACAGATATTAAAAATCAGTTAGCCAATATCATCATGCCCAAGTCAAAATATTCTCAAATAATCGCTATTCTCTGCTTACTTGGTTTATCTTGTATATGGGGATACAACTGGGTGATGATGAAAATAGCCGTACAATATGCCTCACCTTTTACATTTGCGGCTTTGAGGGCATTCTATGGGGCTTTGAGTTTATTTTTAGTGATGATCTGTCTAGGCAAGTCAATAAGACCAAAAGAAATTTGGACAACATTTTGTGTTGGCATTTTGCAGCATGGAGGTTTTATTGGTTTAGCAACCTATGCTCTAGTTAGTGGAGGAGCTGGTAAAACCGCCATTTTGACATATACAATGTCATTTTGGTTACTTATATTAGCATGGGTTTTCTTAGGAGAGCGTTTGCGTCAGATGCAATGGATTGGGATTTTCTTAAGTTTTATTGGACTAATATTTATATTATTGCCTTTCAGTTCCACTAGTGGTGTCGTCAGTAAAGGACTAGCTGTTTTAGCAGGATTTAGTTGGGCTACAAGTGCAGTCATCACCAAAAAATTACAGCAAAAAATGCAGATAGATTTGCTTTCTTTCACTGCATGGCAAATGTTATTTGGATTTTTGCCGCTTGCTTTGGTGAATGTCTTCCTACACTTCCCACCAATTAATTGGTCCCCGGCTTTTATTGGCGCTTTAGTTTACAACGTAGTTCCAGGAAGCGCTCTGGCTTGGTTACTTTGGCTATATGCTTTAAAAAATTTACCTGCTGGTATAGCTGGTTTAGGTGCTCTATTAACACCAATACTAGGTATTTTAGCATCTTCAATACAATTAGGGGAAATTCCTTCTTCCACTGAACTAATTGGAATGGTAATGATCGTTATGGCACTTTTGGTAAATACTCTGTCGATAATGGGGCTGAATAAAGAAAAATTTGAGTGAAAACTCAAGCTGCTGAAATGTCTGGATCTGGTCGAAATCTTGAAACTGCTATAGCAAAAACTGGCTTATTTTCTCAGTGGTGGAATTTTCGCTATCGATCGCATTGAGTTGGACTTCCCCCGTACAAATGTAATAAAATATCTAAAACATTTACCAATTATAGGTTTCAATTGTTGAGTGAAAAAA